>CALXJN010000119.1 GCA_944388635.1 uncultured Clostridia bacterium | reverse complement strand
TTATCTTCAGAATTAGCTACATTACTTACAGGAAGATATATTGAAATAAAAATGTTACCGTTATCATTTAAGGAGTATATATCTGCTTTTGAAGATAAAACAGATATATCTAGAAAATTCAGGGATTATCTAAGATACAGTTCTTTTCCTCAAGCGGTAGAGCTATATAAAATCAATCCAGAAAATATCAATATGTTTTTAGATGGTATATACAATACAATTTTATTTAAAGATGTGATGCAAAGAAAAGGAATAACAGATAAAAACGTATTAGAAAGAGTTACAAAATATTTATATGACAATATAGGAAATAGAACTAGTATGAAAAGCATAAGCGATAATATTGAAGGTGTAGAAAAGAATTCATCTTACAACACAATTTCAAATTATGTAGATGCACTTATAGATGGCTATTTAATATTTAAAGCTAATAGGTATGACATAAAAGGAAAAGAATATTTAAAAACTCAAGAAAAATACTATGCAGTAGATATAGGACTTAGATATTATATGTTAGGTCAAGGTTCTGGTAGAGATATGGGACATATATTAGAAAATGTTGTGTATATTGAATTGATAAGACGAGGATATGATGTATATATAGGAAAATATGATGAATTAGAAGTTGACTTTGTTGCTAAAAAACCTGAAAATACAGTTTATTATCAAGTCGCATTAACAACAAGAGCAGAAGGTGAAGAAGAAAATAGAATTTTAGAAAGAGAACTAACACCATTAAAGAAAATCAATGATAATTATCCTAAATATATTTTGACATTAGATGATGATTTGGAGGCTGATTTTGATGGAATAAAGAAGATAAATGTGTTGGACTGGTTACTTGATAAAAAGGATTAATTCAAATAAGCAAAAGGAGAAAATATGAATGTAGGAGATGATTCACCAGCAAAATATTTTAAGCAAATATTTAAAAGGAAAACAATTGAAGGTAAAAGGAATTATGAGATATAATGCATTACCGGAAAATTGGTGCAGTATGAAGTATAATGATTTTCTTATGAAAAGAAGAAAATTAATGTCCAAAGTAATAAAAGAAGGTTATGAACGATTAACAAAATAGTTAAATAAAAATAAAATAGATAGTCTTAACAGTCTATCTACTTTATTTAAAAGCAAATGTAAGAAAATATTACAAAAATGTTGTATTTTCAAACAAATTGTTGTATAATATATAAATGAAAAGGAGTGGTAAAAATGAAAGAACTAGGTACAAGATTAAAAAATGCAAGAGAATATTTAGGATTAACACAAGAAGATGTTGCAAAATTAATGGGAGTATCTAGAGTAATTATAACTAATATTGAAGCAGGAATAAGAAAAGTATCTGCAGAAGAATTGTCTAAATTTTCTAAAATATACGGATGGACAATGGAGGAATTATTAGAGGGAGAGAAAGAAGAAAAAATACCAATGTTTGCAAGAACGTTTAGTGAATTATCAAAAGAAGATCAAGATGAGATAATAAATTTGATTAAATTTAAAAAAATGTATAAGGATAAAAAAATTAGTGAATAAACAACTTGATTATTCAAAATATTTCTCTTCTCCAGAATTATTAGCAAATGCTGTGCTAGAACAATATAAAAATGAAATTGGGGATATAAAGTATCCTATAAATCCATTTAAGATTTTAAAAAGTTTAGATGTGAAATTAGTAATTAAAAATTTTAAAAAATTAGAAGGATTATATATACCTGCAACATCAGAAGAGGACATTGATGTGGTAGCAATTAATTATAATGATTTTATAAAAAAAAGTCAATATTTTTTTTATAAAATATTGAAATTATACTACTTTTTTTATTAAAAGTCAAGGAAAATACGAAAAAATTCAATAAAAAGGCAACTCTCATAATATAGAAATTTAATCTATATTATGAGAAACTTTTTTATGGTTTTCTAGTCACATCTTGGTCACACTTTCTCCAAAACTAACCAATTTTCAGTATATTTTAACATAAACAAAGTATCAGTGATTTTGCAGATTAACTTACTCTAACAATGCATAACACAATTATGCAAAATACAGCAATATTAACAATTAAATTCTCATAACCTGAAGTTAACAAAATTTTTCCATGATAATACTTCTTTGTACTCAACTAAAGTATTAATATAATTATAACGTAAGAAATTCCGAAACTAAATTCCTATTGAGTTGTTGCTGGAATTTACTTTTAAAATTAAGTAATAATTATCACCAATTTCATCATATCTTGCTATTTATACTGAAGTATGCTATAAATAAAAGATAAGTATGAAAAGGAGTAATGTATGAAACAAGATTTATATCAACAACTTAACTTAAGGAAAAAACAAGGCGAAACACTAGAATGGGACAAAATCACAAAAGAACAGCTAAAAGAACTTTTTAGAGAATACCCAGATAGTGCAATAGCCGATTTATATAATATAAAAAAAGAGCAAGTAAGAGCCAAAAGATACAAGTGGAACATAAAGCAAATGAATTATATAATAGAAGATTATTTGAATGAAAACGATAACAAAAAGCTATTCGAAGGCTTAAATCAAAGTGCAAAAAATAGGTTATTAGATAAAAATAATATAAATACAATTTCAATAGCATTAACACATTATTTATTCAGAAACGGCGTAGTAGAAGATATGCACGCAGCTGGAAAATTATCCCAAGATGATATGAAAGCATTAAATAAATATATGGTAAATAAAATAGCAGGGATATTAGAAACAATCAGCAACGGAGAATGGCTAAAACTAGAATTATTGTTAAACTACTATCAACAAAGATATGGAAAAAACTGGGATACTCCGATTTCAAATACAGAAGAAATAGAGTTAGAATATCAAACATTTTTAAAACAAATACAAGAAAGCCAAAAAAACTCACACCAAAATTTCACAAATAATTGACAAAATTTTCATATAATAATATAATAAAACACATAACAACAAAAATGGAGGTACCCATGGAAAAAGGAATGAAATACGACGTAAACATAGACTTAGCAAACGAAACAAAAAAAGCAATGGCAGATGCATTAGAAACAAACAACAAAAGAGTGTTAAACAAAATAGGAGCATTTTCTTCATTATATGACATAAAATTCGAAGAATACCAAAACCCAGTATTAGTACTAAAAACAGAAGAACCAGGCTCAAAACAACTAATAGCAGCACAATACGATAAGCTAGAAAATGTATCATATGACATGATAAATCACCTAATAAACGACTGTATAGTAATGGGAGCAAAACCACTAACAGTACAAGACGCAATAATCTGTGGAAAAATGGAAAAAACAGCAATCAATAAGATAGTACATGCCATATCAGACGCATGCAAAGCCCAAGGATGTGTCCTTACAGGAGGAGAAACATCCGAACAACCAGGCGTATTAGCCGAAGGAACATACATATTAACATCAAGCATAGTCGGAATAGTAGACAAAGACAAAATAATAGACGGCTCAAAAATAGAAGAAGGCGACGTAGTAATATCATTAGAATCAAGCGGAATACATACAAACGGATACACATTAGTTAGAAAAATAATGAAAGAATATCCAGAAGTATTAAAAGAAAATGTAAATGGAAAAACATTTATAGAAGCAATATTAGAACCACATAGATGTTATTATACAGCAATAAAAGACCTATTTGGAAAAGAAAAAATCACAGGACTTGCACACATAACAGGAGGAGGAATCTGTGAAAACCTAAACAGAATATTACCAGCAAACCTAAATGCAAGGATATATGCAGAAAAATATCAAATATTAGATATATTCAAACTAATCAAAAAAGTAGGAAATGTAGACGAAAAAGAAATGTTACGTACATTCAACTTAGGAGTTGGGCTAACAGTAGTTGCAAAAAAACAATATGCAAAAGAAATAATCGAACATGTAAAAGCACAAGGAATAAATGCATATGAAATAGGAGAAATTGTAAAAGGAAATAAGCAAGTTATGGTTGAAGGTAAATTTAATTGGGATTAATTAAATTCAACAAACAAAATGTATTTTATAATAAAAATCTGGCAAAAATATTATTACAATATATATGTCAAAACCAAACAAAACACAAACCAAAGAAAAGAAACAAACCAAAAAGAGAAAGAGTGCTAAGACAAATTATAGTAAATGTCTTGCACTTTTTGTCGCTTTATGATATATTATACTTATTATTTAGGGAAAGTGAAACTTTAGAAGAAAAACACAGTGATAAATATCCCCTATAAGCCTTAAAAACATAGGATACAATGGATAAGGTGATAAAATGATTAACGGAGAAAATGCAAACATAAATATGAGTATAAAAGTACGAGAAAATAATATAAACGCATATCGCATATTTAAAAGAGCTGTAGACATTCTAGCCTCTATCATCGGCATAATAATATTATGCCCACTAATTGTAATTGTGTTCATCGCAAATAAAATTTCAAGAGACGATGGACCAATATTTTTCATGCAAAAAAGGATAGGCGAAAATGGAAAACCATTCAGACTATATAAATTTAGAACAATGGTAGTAAATGCAGATAAGATTTTAATGAAAAAGTTAAAAGATGACAAAGAGTTTAGGGAAAAATACCTTAGCTACAGAAAAGTGGAAAATGACGAAAGAATTACCAAAATCGGAAAAATCCTAAGGAAGACCAGCTTAGACGAATCTCCCCAATTCATAAATGTATTAAAAGGAGATATGAGCCTAGTTGGGCCAAGACCATATTTATTTAGGGAAATAAAGGATATGGGCGAATATTACAAATATATAATACAATGTAAACCAGGAATAACAGGCCTTTGGCAAGTATCAGGAAGAAATAGAAATACATTTAATGAAAGACTCATATTGGACTTAGAATACTATAACAATAGAAATTTTATTTATGATATGAAATTATTATTTAAAACATTTCTTTCCGTATTCAAAAAGGAAGGCGCAATGTAAAAATAATTGATTATATAAAAGCTAAAAGATAATTAGGAGGAAGAAAAATGAAAAAGTATAAAATTGCAGTAGCAGGAACAGGTTATGTAGGATTAGTTGCAGGAGTATGTTTCGCAGAAAAAGGACATCAAGTTATATGCGTAGATGTTGACGAAGATAAAGTTAAAGTTATGAAAAGTGGAAAGTCACCTATTTACGAAGAAGGACTTGAAGAATTAATGATAAAAAATTATAAAGAAGGAAGACTAGATTATACAACAGATTACAAAGAAGCATATAAAGATGCAGATGCAATATTTATAGGTGTTGGAACACCAGAACAAGAAGATGGCTCAGCAAACTTAAGCTATGTTGCAACAGTATCTCGTCAGATAGCTGAAAGTATAGAAAAAGATTGCTTAATAGTTGTAAAATCAACAGTTCCAATAGGAACAAACGATAAAGTAGAACAATTTATAAAAGACAGCCTAGTAAGAGATGTAAAAGTAGAAGTTGCAAGTAACCCAGAATTTTTAGCACAAGGA
>CALXJN010000118.1 GCA_944388635.1 uncultured Clostridia bacterium | reverse complement strand
CGACTCCAAATCCCATAACTAGTGGGAATAAAAAGATTACATTCTTTTTAAAATTTTTAAATAGTGTTCCTATTGCTGATATTGTTTTTTGATACAAACCTAAAATTACAAGTAAAACACTTCCACTAAGCCCAGGTGCTATGCCACCTATTCCCACAATAATTCCTTTAAAAAAATTAAGCATTTTTTACCTCCATAAATTTCTTTTTTATAGATGTATATTAAATTTGCTAAAAACTATAACAAGTATATCATGAAGCAATATATAATTCAATATTTTTCAATGTTTTAAAAAGTATATTTTTTGTTTACTTTTCTTATCTTTTATGATATACTGTCTAATAATGTAAATTTTTAGAGGTAAATAATGGAGAAATACATTTCAAAAAGTGAATATGACACAATTAGTTTTGCAAAAAATTTTGCTAAATCTTTGAATTCAAATAGCATTGTTGTGCTAAATCGGAGATTTAGGTTCTGGCAAAACTAAATTTACTCAAGGCATTTTAGAATTTTTTGGACTTGATGCTGAAATTTCTAGCCCAACATTTACTATTGTTAATGAATATAAAAATGATATTATTTCTATCTATCATTTTGATGTTTATAGATTAGAAAACGAAGATGATTTTATAAATATTGGTGGAGATGAATATTTTGGAAATGGTATCTGCATAATTGAATGGGGTGAAATCATAAAAAATATTCTTCCAAAAAATACTATTTTTATTGATTTTGAGAAAGATAGTTCTGATGAGAATAAACGAATTATAACAATAAAATGAAAGGATTTTTAGTTTTATGAATATTTTAGCTATCGAGACTTCTTGTGATATTGCTTCTGTATCAATTTTAGAGGATAATAATTTAATATTAGAATTAAAAGAATCTTCTGTAAAAAATCATTCTGAAGCTTTAATGCCTTTAATTGATAAGCTCCTTAAAGAAACAAACTTGACTTTAGATGACATAGATTTATTTGCTGTAGATAATGGTCCTCGGTTCTTTTACAGGTATTAGAATTGGACTTGCAACAATTAAAGCTTTTTGTGATGTGAAAAACAAACCTTGTATAGCTGTATCTTCTCTTGAAGCCTTAGCATATACATTAGACGAAGATGATTCATATATTTGCTCAATGATTGATGCAAAACATGATAATATATATTTTTCAATTTTTGAAAAGCCTAATGAAAATTATATAAAAATTCATGATTTTAGCTTTGGCTCTATTAATGATTTATTGGCAGTTTTAGGCAGTTTGAAAAAAAATATATTTTTTGTTGGAAATTGTGGAATACTTTATAAAGATGTGATAAAATCTTCTTTGACAAATGATGTTTTTTTCGGAGAAGATACTTTGGTATCTTCTAAATATGTTGGAGTTTGTGCTTATGATAAATTTATGAAAAAAGAAATTTTATCTTCAAACGAGCTTAATGCACTTTATTTGAAAAAATCTAGTGCTGAAGAAACATTGGAGGTTAAATCTTAATGAAAATATCTATTAAAGAAATGACTCTTGAAGATTTAAATCTAATAAACTTAAAAGATTTTGATGACTTTTGGACTGAAGGTATTTTTAAAGATGAGCTTTTAAGTGCCTCTTCTTATTATATTATTGCAAAATGTGAAAATAATATTGTAGGATTTGCAGGAATTAAATTTCTTTTAGATGAAGCTCATATAACAAATATCGTAACTAAAATTGATAAAAGACAAAATCGGAATTGGCTCAAGACTTTTAGAAGAATTGATTAAAAAGGCAGAGGAAAATTCTACTCTTATTACCTTAGAAGTAAATACAGAAAATTTACCAGCGGTTAATTTATATAAAAAATTTGGTTTTAAAATTTTAGGAACTAGAAAAAAATATTATAATAATAAATTTGATGCATATATTATGACTAAATTTTTTTAGCCTTACATATACAAAAGTAAAATATTTATTTAGAAAGGAACATATACATGCAAAAGAAAAATGAATTAAGTTATAAAGATTTAAAAAATTATTGTTCAACTGCAAAATTTAATTTTGAAACAACAGCAGAACTTGAACCAACAGATAAGGGTATTGGACAAGAAAGAGGTATTGTTGCACTTGAATTTGGATTAAATGTTGATGTTAATGGATATAACCTTTATGTTGAAGGTCCAAGTGGTGTTGGTAAAACTATGTACACTAAAAATTATTTAGACAAAATTTCTAAAAAGAAGAAAACACCTTGTGATTGGTGTTATCTTTACAATTTTGATAATCCTAATGAGCCTATTGCTCTCTCTCTTCCAGCAGGGCAAGGTGTTGAATTTCAAGAAACTATGAATAGTTTTATAAAAGATGTTAGAGCTGATATTAACAAAACCTTTAATAACGAAGATTTTGAAAAGGAAAAGGCTCTTATTAAGCAAGAATATGAACAAAAAAGAAGTATTCTTTTAGAAAAGCTAAATAAAGAATCAATGAAACATGGCTTTGAAGTTAAAACTGCTCAAAATGGTATTTATATGATGCCAATTTATGAGGGAAGAACTCTTGAAGAAGAAGAATTTAATAAACTTGATGACAGTATAAAGCAACAATTTGAAGATAAATCTAGCATTGTTCAAGAACAAATAATGAATACTATCTCAGAAATTAAACTTATAGAAAAGCAGTCAGAAAAGAAAATTCAAGAATGGCAATCTAATATTTCTCTTCTCACTGTTAATGTTCATATTAATTATATAAAATCTAAATACAAAAGAAACAAAAAGATTTCTCAATTTTTAGATAATATAAAAAAAGATATAATGAAAAATGTATCTCTATTTTTAGAGCCAGCATCACCTCAAGCACCTACTCAACCTCAAATGCAAGGTCCTCATCGTGAAGCAACAAAGCCTTGGTTAAATTATAGAGTTAATCTTTTTGTAGACAATAGTAAACTTGAAGGTGCTCCTGTTATAATGGATTCTAACTATTCTTTCCAAAACCTTTTTGGAAAATTAGAATATGAAAATTATATGGGAAGTTTTAAAACAGATTATACTATGCTTAAATCTGGCTTGTTGCACAAAGCAAATGGAGGATATATAATTTTCCAAGCTGAAGATTTATTAACTAACCCTGTTTGTTATGAAAATTTAAAAAGAGTTTTGCGTGTAAAAGAAATTAGCATTGATAATAGCTTAGAGCAAAGAGCTGCAATGGTCATGGTATCTCTAAAACCTGAGCCTATTCCATTAGATGTAAAAGTTATATTAATTGGAAATGCGAATATATATAATACTTTGTTAAATATGGATCCTGATTTTAGAAAACTTTTCAAAATCAAAGTTGAATTTGCGGATGATGCTCCAAGAACAGATGAAAATATTCAAAAACTTGCTAGATTTATACATTCTTTTTGTGAAAAAGAAGGACTTCCTCATTTAGATAGAAATGCTGTTGCTAGGATGATAGAGTACGCTTCTCGCCTTGCTAATGATAAAACAAAATTATCTACAAGATTTAATGATTTATCACAAATAGTTACAGAAGCCGCAACTTGGGCTACTCTCGCTCGTTCTAAGGTTGTAACAGAAAATTTTGTAAATAAAGCTATTGATGAAAAAATACAAAGAGTTAAAAAATATGATGAAAAATATTCTGAAATGATAAGTGATAATACTCTTTTAATTAATACATCTGGTTTTGAAATAGGTCAAATAAATGGTCTATCTATCATGAGTGTTGGAGATTATAGTTTTGGAAAGCCTTCTAAAATAACTGTGAATACATTTACTGGAAAATCCGGAATTATAAATATTGAGCGTGAAGTTGAGCTTTCTGGTTCTTCACATTCTAAAGGTGTACTTATACTTAGCGGATATATAGGAGAACTATTTGCTCAGGATATCCCTCTTTCTCTTTCAGCAAGTATTTGTTTTGAACAATTGTATAATGGAATTGACGGAGATAGTGCCTCTAGTACAGAACTTTATGCGTTGCTTTCAAGTCTCGCAGATGTGCCTATAAACCAAGCAATTGCTGTAACTGGTTCAGTAAATCAAAAAGGTATAATCCAACCAATTGGTGGAGTAAATGAGAAAATTGAAGGTTTTTATCATATATGCAAAATGCGAGGTTTAGACGGAAGCCATGGTGTTTTAATACCTATACAAAATATAAAAAATTTAAACCTTAGTGACGAAGTTGTTCAAGCTGTGAAAAATGGTTTATTCCATATTTACGCAGTATCTACTATTGAAGAAGGTATTGAGGTTTTAACTGGTGTTCCTGCTGGAAAAAAAGATAAATATGGTAATTTTCCTGCTGGTAGTGTAAATTATCTAGCTTTTGAAAAATTAAAAAAATATGCAAATATTAGTAGGAATAGATAAAAGAAATGAGCGTTTTAAACGCTCATTTCTTTTGCTATACTTGCTGCATCCATTCCATACTTTTTCTCTATTTCTGGAACACTTCCATGTTTTATAAATTCATCTGGATATCCGAACTTTTTAAATTTTATATCTTTAATATTTGAGTTATATATTAAGTCTTCTATTTTGCTTCCCAAGCCTCCGTCTATTATGTTATCTTCTATTGTTATTATATTTTTTGTTTTTAAAATAGATGTTAATATTTTATCCTTATCTAGCGGTTTTAAAAATCTAGCATTTATCACTTCTACACTTTTGCCTTCTGTTTCTAATATGTTTGAAACTTCTAATGCCCTTTCTACCATTTTGCCTATTGCGACTATTGTTAAATTATTTCCTGTTTTCAAAATTTCTGCTTGTCCATAATCTATTTTCTCGTGCATATCAAATTTTATTTTTCCTTCTCCACCTCTTGGATATCTAATTACAACTGGTCTTTTTAAATCTATTGCATATTCAAGCATATATTCTAGTTCTTTAAAATCTTTTGGTGCCATTATTGTAATATTAGGTATCATTGAAAAAAATGATAAATCAAATACACCTTGGTGTGTTTCTCCATCATTTCCAACTATTCCGGCTCTATCAACACACATAACTACTCCCAAATTTTGTATACATACATCATGGATTACTTGGTCAAAACTTCTTTGATAAAAAGAAGAATAAATAGGAACAACCGGTATCATTCCGTTTTTAGCCAATCCTGCTGCAAAGCCTATTGCATGTTCTTCTGCAATTCCTACATCAAAAAATCTATTAGGGAATTCTTTTTCAAATTTAGCAAGTCCTGTTCCGTCTTTCATAGCTGCTGTAATTGCGACTATTTTATCATTTTTCTTTGCAAGTTCTATAAGTTTCTCTCCAAATATTTTTGAATAATCTACTGCTTTTTCTTTTTTGCTTATTCCTGTTTCTATATCAAAATTAGATGCACTATGAAATTTATCTGGATTTTCTTCGGCTGGTTTATATCCTTTGCCTTTTTTAGTAACTACATGTATTAATATTGGACCTTCTAAGTCTTTACTTTTTTTCAAAATACTTTCTAACTTTTCTATGTCATGGCCATCTATTGGCCCTAAATACCTAAATCCCAAATCTTCAAAAAACATGTTAGGCAAAAGTAATTGCTTTATACTATATTTTATTTTTCTTATAAACTTAATAATTCTATTACCACCATTTGGTAACATATTTACTATCTTTTTTATATATCGATTTGATTCCGTATAAAATTTTCTTGTCCTTGCTTTACTTAAAAACATTGAAATTCCGCCAACGTTTTTAGATATGCTCATCTCATTATCGTTTAATATAACTATCAAGTTAGTTTTCATAGCACCTGCATGGTTTAAAGCTTCTAGTGCCATCCCTCCTGTTAAGGCTCCGTCACCTATTACAGCAATTATATATTCTTTATCTCCTTTTAAATCTCTTGCCGTTGCCATTCCAAGTGCTGCTGATATAGATGTACTGCTATGCCCTGTATCAAAACTATCATATTCAGATTCAGAATTTCGAGGAAATCCTGCTATTCCGTCAAATTGTCTAAGTGTTGGCATTTTATCTTTTCTACCTGTCAATATTTTATGAACGTAACTTTGATGTCCGTACATCCCAAATTATTTTATCTTTAGGGGAATTAAATACACTATGTATTGCAATAGTAAGTTCTACTACTCCTAAATTAGATGCTAAATGTCCCCCTGTTTTAGAGACCGTATTTATAATTAATTTTCTTATATCTTCTGCTAATTCTTTTTTTTCTGATATGTTTAATTTTTTTAAGTCTTCTGTTGAATTAACTCTGTCTAAAATTTCTGACATTTAATAAAGCCCCCTCAAAACTGCCCCTTATTATCTTAATATCATATCATAAAAAATTAAAATTAACAATAGCCTTATTTTTGAGAATATTGGAAAATTTCTGTAAAATTTAAACTTCTTTTGTTTGTAATACTAATTTTGCTATTTGGGACGTTAGTGGAAACAAAGCTTCCGACATCCACATGTGCGTTTTGCTTCGCAAATACGCACAGTCCAAGGAAAATTAACCTTGTTGTATAGAAAAATCTGACGATTTTTCCTATACAATAAAAAAAGAGTTCATTATGAACCCTTATATATATATCTAACTTTACATTTTTCTAAATACGCCAGCAACTTTTCCAAGTATTTTACAATCTGGAACTATAATTGGATCCATTGTAGAATTTTCTGGTTGGAGTCTTATGTGGTCTTTCTCCTTATAAAATGTTTTAACAGTTGCTTCATCATCTATAAGCGCTACAACAATTTCCCCATTATTTGCTGTATTTTGTTTTTTTACTAATATGTAATCTCCGTCTAAAATGCCTGCTTCAATCATGCTTTCTCCTCTTACAGTAAGCATAAAGCTCTCTGAGTTACCAACAAAATCTACTGGTATTGGGAAAGTATCTGTTACATTCTCTACTGCAAGAATTGGTGCTCCTGCTGTAATTTTGCCTATTACTGGAACTTCTACAAGTTCTTTTGAAGAATAAAAATCTTTTTGATTTTCTTGTTTTTTGTCTGTGTTTCCACCTTTTAATAATCTTAATGTTCTACCTTTTTGATTTTCTTTTTTGATATAACCTTTTTGTTCCAATTTTGCAAGATATCCATGAACAGTTGCAGTTGATTTAAGTCCTACAGCTTTTCCTATTTCTCTAACTGAAGGTGCATATCCAACTTTCTCTAATTGTTTTTCAATAAATTTAAGTATTGCCTTTTCTCTTTTATTTAACTCAACTGTGCTCTTTTTTCTCCCCACAATCATCACTCCTCATATATTATTTGTACTATAATATCATAAAAACAAATAGTTGTCAAACAAATTTTTGATATTTTTTAAAAAATTATCATATTATTTTTTATATATAATAAATTTATAATATGAGCAGATTAAAAATTTTCTTATTTAATACGATAATTTTAACACTTACAGCTCTTTTTATGAGTTCTGTAAATATATTTTTTAGTGTTTATGTTGCAAACAAGCTCGGTAGTGAAGGTTCTCGGAATATTTGAATTAATCATGTCTATATACACATTTGCAATAACATTTGCAAATTCTGGGATAAGTCTTGCTGCAACCAGAATTGTAGCAGAAGAATTAGACGGTAACTCACGGAAGGCGGAATAAAAGTTGCAATGAGAAAATGCATAATATACAGCTTGTTTTTTGGAATTATTGCTTGTCTTTTCTTTATATTTACTGCCCCTTACTTTTCTTCTGTACTTTTGCATGGAAAAGTTACAAATATGCCAATTTATGTTATGGCTATAAGCCTCCCTTTTAACTCGCTTGTAACTTCGCTTACAGGGTATTTCACTGGAGTTAGAAGAGTATCTAAAACTTCTTTAAGTAGAAGTCTAACTATGATTTTTCAAGTAATTTTAACTTGTTACTTTTTATATATACTTCCTATAACAAACCTAAATATTGTTTGTACTTATTTAATACTTGCAAGCACTGTTTCATCAGTCTTCGAATTTATTCTAACTTATATTTTATATATAATTGATAGAAGAAAAATCTTAAATGCAAATTATACTAGTTCTAACAATTACTTAAAAAAAATAATAAGAATAGCTTTTCCTGTTGCTATTACCTCGTATGTGCGCTCCGGCTTATCTACTTTAAAGCAACTCTTAATTCCATTTAGTTTGGAAAAGCATACATCTGCTTGTGACGAAGCCTTATCACAAT
Organism: uncultured Clostridia bacterium; assembly: GCA_944388635.1. Lineage (GTDB taxonomy): Bacteria > Bacillota > Clostridia > TANB77 > CAG-508 > JAAWPK01. The sequence goes on along the minus strand of CALXJN010000118.1, from coordinate 891 downwards.
ATGGCTTAATTAATGGAATGACAATGCCGATTTTGATGTTTCCTTGTATAATAATCACATCATGTGCAAGTCTTTTAATACCTGAATTTGCAAGATATAACATAAAAAAAGATTTCAAAAGAATGAACCAAATAATTACTTTTATTTTCAAATTTACTTCATTTTTTAGTATTTGCATAATTGGTATATTTTTAACTTTTACAGAAGAAATTTGTTATCTTGTTTATAATAATTTAAGCATATCAGAATTTTTAGTAATACTTGCGCCTTTGGTAATTCTAATATATCTTGATAAAATTATTGATGCTATGCTTAGAGGCTTAGATAAACAAGTAGGTGTCATGTTTTGTAATATATTTGATTTGTTTTTAACAATAATTTTAATATACAGCCTTGTTCCAATATATGGCATATACGGATATCTTGCAATTATTGCAATTAGCGAAATCTTAAACTTTGCAATAAGCCTTATTCAGTTATATAAAGTAACAAAATTTAAATTTGACTACTTTTCATTTGTAGTCGTTCCATTCCTTCTAGTAATTGCAACCAAGCTTCTATTTGATGCAGTAGACAATTATATCGAATATGATACAAGTTTTGTAATTTTCAAAGTTCTAATATTTATAAGCATATATACAATTTTACTTCTATCTTTTAATGTATTTAGATTTGTAAAACAAAGGCGCATTGTTGTTGTTAGATAAAATTGTAAGAAAATTGGACGTTAACGGAAGCAAAGCTTCCGACGTCCACATGTGCGTTTTGCTTTGCAAATACGCACAGCCTAAGGAAAATTAACCTTGTTGTATAAAAAAGTACCAGTACATTCGTCTAAAAATGTACCGGTATATCTAAAACAGTTGCTAAAGTAACCGTCCAGATACTAAA
>CALXJN010000117.1 GCA_944388635.1 uncultured Clostridia bacterium | reverse complement strand
ACTATATAAAATTTATGTAGCGACGCGTAGCATGGAAGCGAGCTAAGAAACTGTTAGGAGCTTTGCTCATTACAGTTTCTTGCGAGACGACCAACAAGGAGCAAATAAATTTTTATATAGTACTTCTTTTGCTTACCTCGTTTCACGTTATCTTAATTTTAACTTAACCTAACTTAACTGTCAAGTACAAAATCTACCAATTTTGTAAAAATGCACCACAAAAAAGGTAGGCCTTATGCCTACCTTTTTTATTAAAATTTCTATAACTTTATTTATTTAATCCTTTATTTTTTCTAAGGAATGATGGTATGTCTAAGTCTTGTGAACTTGGATTTGTACTTTCTCCAGATGTTGGTATAGATGTAATCTTTTTATCCCATGGTTTTGATACTATTTGTTCTACTCCCATATTTGTTGTTGGTCTATCTTTGTCAAATCCAGTCGCAATAACTGTTATAACAATTTCGTCTTCTAATGATTCATCTATTGCTGTACCAAAAATAATATTTGCTTCTGGATCAACGCTTCTTTGTACAAGTTCTGCTGCTGTATTAATTTCTTGTAATCCTAAGCTACTTGAACCTGTTATGTTTATAATTACGCCTCTTGCTCCTTCAATTGATGTTTCTAATAATGGGCTTTGTATTGCTTGTTTAGCTGCGTCTTCTGCTCTATTTTCTCCTGTTGCTCTTCCAACTCCCATATGTGCCATACCTGTATTTAACATTATTGTTTTAACATCGGCAAAGTCTAAGTTTACAAGTCCTGGGTTTGCTATTAAGTCTGATATACCTTGTACCCCTTGTCTTAATACATCGTCAGCTACTATAAATGCGTCTACCATTGATGTCTTTCTATCAATTATTTGTAATAGTTTATCGTTTGGTATTACAACTAATGCATCTACTTTTCCTTTTAAACTTTCTATTCCTCTTTCTGCTTGTGCTAATCTTTTCTTTCCTTCAAATGTAAATGGTTTTGTTACAACTCCTATTGTAAGTATTCCCATTTCCTTTGCTGCACTTGCAACTACTGGAGCGGCTCCTGTTCCTGTTCCTCCTCCCATTCCAGCTGTAACAAATACCATGTCAGCTCCTCTTAGGGCTTCTGCTATTTCAGTCTTATTTTCTTCTGCTGATTGTGCTCCTATATCTGGGTTTGCTCCTGCTCCTAGTCCTCTTGTTACTTTTTCTCCTATTTGAATCTTTGTGCTTGCATTTGATGTTTTAAGAGCTTGTCTATCTGTATTTACAGATATGAATTCTACGCCTTTTATTCCACTTGCTATCATTCTGTTTACAGCATTGTTTCCTGCTCCACCTACACCTATTACTTTTATTATTGCGTTTTCATCCATACTTTTGTCCATTTCATCATAACCTAACATACTATTGTTCCTCCCTTAACCTTAACTATAAAAAAATTCTTTTATTCTTTCTATTATTGTTTTAAAGATGTTTTCATCTGTTGTAACATCTATTGTGCTTGATACGGATTTAGAAAATGGCTTTGATGCAACATACCTTACCAAAGCATACGCTGTTCTAAAACTTGGTTTTATTGTGCTTACAAGTCTTCCAGTTGAAATTTTTACAGGTATATTTAATGCAATTTTTCCTGCTACATCGCTTTTATTTATGTTTGTTATTCCTTGTCCTGTCAAAATTACATTATTGATTCTTTGCTTAATACCTTGATTTATAATGTCTCTATTTACTAAAGAAAACATTTCTTCAATTCTTGCTTCTATTATTTCTATAAGTTCAGAACTCTTTATTGTCTTATTTTTTGGTTCCCCTTTATATGTATTTAAAAATATATCATTGTCGTTATCTATAAATGATTTTAAGGCTAGTCCATATTGTCTCTTAAGTTTGTCTGCTTCTTCTTCTGATATATTTAATACTAACTCTATGTCTCTTTTTATTGTGTCTCCACCTAGAGGTATTGTATTTGTATATACAAATTTGTTACCTTCAAATACACCTATTTCTGTGTTTCCTGCTCCTATATCTAAAAGCATTACATTGTCATTTAATTCATTTCTATCTAGAACTAAATTTCTTTCTGCTAGAGTTGTTGGGACCATTCCGTCTAGTTCTATTCCTGCTTTTTTAAATATTGAACTCATTTTTTTCATATATTCTTTATCTACTAATATTATTTGAGCTTGTATAGTAAAATTTGAACTTAAACAACCAACAGGATCTTGAACTATTTCTCCATTATCTAATATGAAATTTTCAGGGACAATATCTATAATTGCTTTGCCTTCTGGTATTTCTATGTCCTTGATTTGCATTATACTCGCACCAACGTCTTTTACTGATATTCCTGCATATTTGTCCTTCACTTCCTTGATAATACTGTTTTGAACGATTGTAATGTATTTACCTGGAACTGTAACATAAGCAGAGTGTATCTTCAAATTGGCTTCATCTTCAGCATCTTGAATTGTTTTGGCTATTGATAAGCTTATGTCATCTTCATCAACGATTTTTCCTTTTTGTATTCCATGACATTTGCACTTTGTTTGAGAAATTATCTCTATTTGACTAAAATTATTTACCTCTCCAACAATAGCGGATACTTTAGAAGTCCCAATATCTAAGCCAACAATTATATCACCTATTGCCAATTTTAATTCCTCCATTTTTTTAGATTTTTTCTCATACTAAACAAATTTTATTTAAACATTTTTGGCTTAAATTTATTCCTTATTTAGTCGGAATTTTCTACTAAATAAGGATATAATATTTTGCAAAAAATGTCAATAGAATTTGTAATATTTTTGTAATAATTTTGTAATAGTTTTGTTATATCTTTATTAAAAAAGGCCAATGCCTTAAATGCCTAAGACATTAGCTTTTTAACTTATTTTATCTTCGACATTTTTCCTACTTTTCTGTCTGATTTTCTGCCTTTTTTTGCTCTTTCATTTTATTCCATTTTTCTAGATAAAATCTTCTTATTATTGTTAGATTATTGAACATTCTTCCAACAAAAACAACTATTGCTGCTAAATATATATCAACATTTAATTTGTTTCCAAGCAATGTTAATAGCATTGATAAAATTGCATTACCAAAAAAACCTGTTACAAATACTTTGAAATCAAAATTTTCTTTTAATGTTGCTGTTATTCCCCCAAATACAGAGTCTAAAGCTGCAATAATTGATATTGCTAAATAATCTGAATATATGTACGAAATTGCTGGAGCATTTACTCCAAAAATTATACCTATTAGGCATCCTATTACTATTGCTAATACTATCATCTTTTCCTCCTTGTAAAAATTATTTTTCTTTTACGTATTCTAATGTCATTTCCCCTTCATATTTTCCAATAATTATATCATCTCTTGGTTCCATTTTTATGTTATATCCATTTAAAGTATAGACATCAATATAACCGCCCTTAATGTTTAAGGCACTTTCAAGATATTTTCTATCTCCTATTACTTTTATTTCGTAAGGTGCAGTTGTTCTTTGTCCATTTATATATATAAAGTTTCCAACTCCGAAGATATCACTATTTGAAACAATTCTTTCTCCATTTATAGATATCGCTTCCGCTCCAGCAAGTTTTAATTCGTTCATTAAATTTATTAAGTCAGCTGTATTAACTGTCATTACTTCTCCTTCGCTATTATTGGATGTATTTTCCATTGTAATAATTACGCCTTCTCCTTTTACATCTGTTTTTCCAAGGAGCATGTTTGCTTGTTCAACTTCTTCTTCCAAAAGAGCAAGTGCGTCTTCTTCTGATTTTTCATCTGCTTTATATTCTTGTATTCTATTTACTGTACTATTTATTTCATTTGCTGTTTCTTCATATCTTTCTTTATAAGTTGCAAGTGTTTCTTTTAGTTCTGTTTCTCTCATAAGTTCTATCTCTTCGCCGTCATATTCTTCAACAATATTAAATTGTATTAGAATTACATATATCATCATAAAGCTCATTATCCCAAGTACTATTGCAACTGTAATTTTACTTTTATCCATTTGCTATCTCCTTTCTTAATCTTCTATTGTAGTCATATGTTCTGCTGTAATTGTTCCACTATATTTTGCAACTGTTACATTGTTTGATTTTTCTATTGTTGCAATTCCTCCTGTTGAGTTTATCACTTCAAAATACCCACCTGGCCTTGCAATACCTGATAAACTTTCTGGATTGCCTATTGCTGATATTTTAAATGGTGAACTTACCTTTTCCCCATTTATAGTTACAACTGAGCCGACACAATCTATTGCGGTTGTTGTAATTATTCTTTGTCCGTTTATTGAAATTGCTTCTGCTCCTGCATTAAATAGCTCATTTACTATGTTTATTACATCATTATTATGTATTAAATATTTGCTTATATCGTCTTCTATTCCTAAGTCTTTTGCTGTAACTTCTTCGTTATCTGATAGTGTAACTATTACTCCTCTTCCATTAAGTTCTGTTAACCCTAAAAGTTTATTTGCTTCTGCTAGTTCAGTTTCAAGTTCTGTACCTCTACTATTATCTGATAACATTTCTTGTCTTACTTTTTCTAGTTCTTTTTCTGCTTCTTCTAAATCTTCGTATAACGCTTCGTAGTTTTCTTTCCATCTTAGAACCTCATCCTTTAGACTCTCTTCTGCATATGTAGTTCCGACAATTTGTGTTGCTTCTTTGATTGTATGTAATTGGATTAAAATAGCACATGTAAGAAGCATACACATAATTCCAATTGTAATTGCAATTTTTATTTTATCATTCACTTTATATAATCATCCTTTCTCATCTATTGTCTTACTGGTTCAAAATATACATTAGCTATATCTACTAAATGTACTGTTCCAGCTTCAGTTGTCTTTTCCATAAAATATTTTATCCATAACATTTTAGTGCTAAGCTCTGATGTATCTCCTAGCATTACTTTTTTATTTGATGTGCTAAATTCTAATATATAGTTGTGCGTATCTGTTATGTCTATGCTTTCTAGCTTTTCTTCTATGTTATTGCTTTCTATTCCGTCTATTATTTTTATTAAATCATTAAATTTTGATAAATCTTCTTCTTCAAGCCTTGCACCTGTTTCTAACTTTTCTACGTCTGTTACTATTCCTTTCAAAATTGGCTTATCTAGTGCTTGCATGCTTGTTTCAAGATTATACCCGTTTTTGTCTATATATACATACATTCCACCATTTTTCTCTATCATATATTTAGGCGTTCTCTCATTTACTGTAATTACTATTGTGCTTGGATATTCTCTTTTTATTTCTACACTATCAACATAACTTTCTTGTTTTATTTTCTCTATAGCTTTAGACTTGCTTATTCTAAATATATTTTGCCCAATTTTTATGTCTGATAATGCTATATATGTATTTTCACTTATTTTATATTCATTTTCAACTCTTATTTCTGTAATTGTAAACACTGGAGATACGAATAAAAATGCGCCTATGCCTACAAGTATGCCAATTATCAATATTATTTTTAAAATTAGTAGCAAAATTTTCTTCAACTTTTTGGATTTCTTCTTTTTCTTTTTTCCTTTACCTTTCTTTGGAGGTTTTTCCCTTTTATTTTTTGTATTATAGCCAATTATTAATTCTTCTTCGTCTTTCTTTTTTCTTTTCTTTTTTGGCACTTGGGCTCCTCCTTTCTTTAGTTTTTAGCTTTTTATATTATAGCAAAAAAATGGTAAAAAGTACATATGTTAAATTAGATTTTTTGAAAAAATAGGTTTAAGAACCTATTTTCTTAAACCTATCTTTCTTTATTACATTAACCTTGTAAATTCTAATTCTACTTTAAACAAATCTCCATCTATTTGTATATCAAATTTTCCCTTTTGTAAGTTTGTTAAATCTCTTGCAATTGATAATCCGAAGTCCGCTTCCTTCTGTTGTTCTTGATTTATCTCCTCTTACAAATCTTTGCATAAGTTCTTCTGTGCTTATATTAAGTTTTTCTGCTGAAACATTTTTTATTTCAACTTTTACTTTATCATTATTTAGTTTTATATCTATGTATACTCTTGAATTTTTGGCTGCATATTTTGCTATATTTCCAAATAAATTTTCAACTACTCTATACATGTATCTACTATCTGCTTCTATATTAATTTCTTCATTCGGCATACTTGCAACTACTTCAAGTCCTGCTTCTTTAAATTTATCTTCGAATTCTCCTATTGTTTGATTTATTAATTCACCTATATTTATTTTTTCTAAATTTAGTTTTACGTTTCCTGACGATACTTTTGACGCCTCTACTAAATCCTCGGTTAATCTTTTTAGTCTTTGTGCTTTTGCTTCTAGTATTTCTATGTATTCTTTTGCTTTTTCATTTTCTATATTTTCCCTTTTTAGTAAATCTACATAATTTATGATTGATGTTAAAGGTGTTTTTATATCATGTGATACATTCGTAATAAGTTCTGTTTTTAGTCTCTCGCTTTTTATTCCTTCTTGTATCGCATTTTCAAATCCATTTGAAATATCATTTATATAATTTGCCATATTTGTAAATTCTTTTGAAAGCTCTTCTGTGTCTAATTTTTCTGGGTTACTTCCTTCGTATATTTCTTTTAGTTGATTTTCAACTTTTTCAAATGAATTGATGCTTTTTATAATTTTATAAAAGACATATACAGTAATTCCAATATCTATTAATATTCCAAGTGCTCCACCATTAAAAATTAC
>CALXJN010000116.1 GCA_944388635.1 uncultured Clostridia bacterium | reverse complement strand
GTATATCCACCTATTGGAATGCCTTGATAGTCATCATTAAAATAATTATTATCATAAATAAATCTAACTGGTAATCTTTTTATTATAAAAGATGGTAATTCCGTTGCTTTTTGTCCCCATTGCTTTTCAGTATATCCTTTTACAAGTTTTTCATAAATTGTTTTTCCAACAAGACTAATAGCTTGCTCTTCTAAATTTTTTGGATTGGTTATGCCTGCCTCTTTCTTTTCTTCTTCGATTTTTGTCTTTGCTTCATCCGGTGTAATAACTCCCCATAATTTATTAAAAGTATTCATATTAAAAGGCATATTATATAGTTCATCCTTATATCTTGCTACTGGCGAATTTGTATACCTATTAAATTCTGCAAATTGATTTATATATTCCCATACCTTTTTGTTACTTGTATGGAATATATGTGCTCCATATTTATGCACATTGATATTATCAATATCTTCAGTATAAATGTTTCCACCAATATGAGAGCGTTTTTCTATTACTAAACACTTCTTTCCTTTTTTATTAGCCTCATATGCAAATATCGAACCAAATAACCCCGAACCTACTATTAGATAATCATACTTCATAATTTACTCCTTGTTTTATTTTATATATCTAATCCTTATTAAATATATCCCTCGTATATACTTTTTGTTTAACATCTTTTAGTTCTTCTGTTACTCTATTTGCCATTATAATATCAGAGTTTTCTTTAAAAGAGTCTAAGTCATTAGTTACTTTGCAACCATTAAATTCTTCTTTATTCAATGTTGGCTCATATATTAAAATTTCTTTTTTATGCTCTTTTAATATGTTTATAATATCCTGTATAGCACTTGATCTAAAATTATCTGAACCTGATTTCATTGTTAATCTATATATTCCAATAACTTTAGGATTTGATTTTAAAACATCATCTGCTATAAATTGTTTTCTAGTTGCATTAGATTTTACTATTGCTTCTATTAAATTTTGTGGTACGTCCTTATAATTTGCAAGTAACTGTTTTGTGTCTTTTGGTAAGCAATATCCTCCATATCCAAATGATGGATTGTTGTAATGAGTTCCTATTCTAGGATCTAAACATACCCCTTGAATAATTTCACTTGCATCTAATCCTTTTTTCTCCGCATATGTATCAAGTTCGTTAAAATATGCCACCCTTAAAGCCAAATATGTATTTGCAAACAATTTTACAGCTTCTGCCTCTGTATTATTCATATATAAAACATCTATATTTTCTTTTTCTGCTGATTCCACCAATAAATTTGCGAAAGTTTTTGCTCTTTGGCTTTTTTCCCCAACTATAATTCTTGAAGGATAAAGATTATCATATAAAGCTTTTCCTTCTCTTAAAAATTCAGGTGAGAAAAATATATTATCAATTTGATATTTTTCTTTAACTTTTTCTATATATCCTACTGGTATTGTAGATTTTACAACCATAGTAATGTTTTTATCATTAATTGATTTTACCTTTTCTATAATGTCTTCTACACTAGATGTATCAAAAAAATTCTTTTCTTCATCATAATTAGTTGGTGTACTAATTATTACATATTTTGCATCTTTAAATGCCTCTTTATAGTCTAATGTTGCTTTTAGATTCAAGCTTTTTTCTTTAAAAAACTTTTCTATATACTCATCTTGTATTGGTGATATTCTTTTATTTATTTTTTCTACTTTTTCAGGAATAATATCTAATGCCCAAACTTCGTTATTTTGACTTAATAAAGTTGCTAAAGACAATCCTACATATCCTGTTCCTGCTACTGCTATTTTCATTTTAACTTTCTTCCTTTCTCTGTCTACTATTCATTGATTGTTTACTTATGTAGTGCTTATTGCACTCCTGTATCTTCAATTATTTTATTACTTATTTCTATTATACTTTCTGGTACCACATAATTTGTTTGTCCATAAACTTCCTCATGTAGCCTTTTTACATTACTTTCTAGTGTTGTTGCTGGACCATAAAAGTCGCCTCTCATCCAAACACCTGTAGTTGTATATGGCCATCCGAATGAATCTTTTACCTTAAGTGATAATGCCATAGGTATTAAGCTTTTTATATCATTTGCTGTAAGGTTTGTTTTTATTTTTGGTAAGAAATCATCCAATAAGTTATTAATTTGTCCCAGATCCATCGCTTTTATTTTTTCTGCAACTTTTCCAAGAACTTCTCTCATTCTTTCGGTTCTTTTATAATCTAAACCTGTTGTATATCTTATTCTACAATATGACATGGCTTGTACACCGTTTAAATGATTTAGACCTGTTTTTGTAATATTCTCTGCTTCTTTTCCAGTAACTTTTGTTACATCTTTGATGTAGTCATTTATATATTCTATTTCTTCATTATCTATGTCTATATCAATTCCACCTACGCTATCTACTAAATCTGCAATTGCAGTAAAGTCAGCCATTACATATTCAGTAATGTTTAGGTCTAAATTTTCATTTATAGTTTTTAAAGTATTCTCTACTCCATTATAATAAGCATGGTTTATTTTATCAAATACTGTTTCTCCATCAAGTTCCATTTGAACATAAGTATCTCTATATATTGAGTATAATTGGACTTCGTTTGTCACTTTATTTATACTTGCTACCATTATGCAATCTGTTCTATAGTCTGGATCATATGTGTCATACCTTGAGTCAAGACCAAGAATTGCTATATTTCTGTATTGGCTCATATCAGACTCTTGATTTGCTTCACTTATTCCTAGTTCATTTAAATCATTTGTAATATGTTCTACTTGTAATTTGCCTAGCTTTGAATTTAAATATCCATAAGCAAGTACTATTAAAATAATTACAATTATTAGTATAATTGCAATTATTACTCCAAAAATTTTTAATTTTTTGTGTTTATTGCTTTTTTCATTTTTAAAACGTTTTTTATCTTCTTGCTTATTTCTCATTTCTACTCCAATAAATTATTATACTTAAATGTTTTGTATATTACTATGCATAAAAACCCTTTTTTCTTTTACAATATTAATTTTACCATTATATTTATTTTTTGTAAACCTTTTAATTAAATGTTATCTTATTCCGTATGTGTCAAGTAAATGTAGGCAATTTTTTTATCTTTTTTTCTAATCCTTTAAATGCACTGTATTCAACACTTTATTTATTTTTTGTTCACTTAATAAAACTAATTAAAAACTTAGTTTTAATTCGCTTATATCTTTGCATTTTAATATTTTATTTATGAAACTATTTTCTATATGTCCTTTTTGTACTCCTTCTTTTTCTTCTATTCTTTCTGTTGCTAAAAAGCTATCTTTTCTAGTTCTGTTTTTTCTTACATTTTCTTCTATTTCATTTATCCAATCTTCTACACTTGTGTCTACTGGTATTGGTGTTTCTAACTCTTCTATTCTAAACTTTTCTCTTAGTACACATATTTTTGCTAATGAATTTGCTCCGTGTTCACTAAATGCTTTTCTTCCACTGCAAAATCTTTTTTCTAATTTACTAAATATTTGACTTTCTTGCGTTCCTAGATTTCTGTATTCTACTCCTGCCGGTGCTTCTGGTACTTCTACTAAATCTTGATATCTTTCTAATCCATTACTTAAATAACTTTGTAATATTTTTAATTTCTTTACTGCTTTATATTCTCCTCCAACTTCATATTTTAGTCCTTCTATTGCTCCTTGTATCTTGTTAAATTGCTTTGTTTTTACTAATTCTTCTATTACATTTCTATATTCTTTTGGTACATCTCTTACTATCTCTTGCATTATATGAAATTGGTCTTTTTGATATATTCCTCCTTCTGCTGTTATTCCTTTTGTCCATTTTGCTCCATCTCCATTTACTACTCTTAATTTTATTTTCTTTACATCATATTCTTGATATACTCTTGCATCTCGCAATTTCTTTATTTCTTTTGGTTTCATTATCCCCGCTATATATTGTTTATTTATTAATGGATGCCTTTTGTCATCTTTTTTCCAACCTTCATACATTAAGTGCAGCTTTAGTTCTGTCTTTACCTTTTGCTTTGGATTAAACTCCTTATTTTCTTTTTCACATTTCTTTTTATTTTTTTCTAATCTTTCTTTTCTATCTTTTCCCTGTAAATTTATCCATATTCCATCTGCTTCTTCAAACAACGCTGTTATTTCTTTTAATCCTGCTACCAATTGTCCTTTATCCAGTAGCTTTCTTTCTTCATTCTCTTTTTTACTTATTTTGTCTCCTATTTTTACTACTATATCTCTTATCCCTTCAAAACTAAATGTTGCATTTGTTGTCTCTTTTAATACTGTTTCTGCTTTTCTATATGAATCTGTTATTGGCACTGTTTCTATTATTTTTTCTATCAAGTTTTCTGATGCTTTTCCTTCCTTATTTATCTGTAATTGCTCATCAAGCAAATACACTGTTTTCTTTATTCCATTTTCTTCTATTTCATATATTGCTCTTCTATATTCCACTTCTCCCATAATTGTTTTTATGGTAGTCGTCCTTAAGCCTTTGTGTCTATATTTCTTTGAATCCCTTGCTTTCATTAACTTTTTGTCATAGGATTCTAGTATTAATTTTAGTATCCAACATCCAAGTTCACTTACAAATTTAAATATTTTTTTCTCCAAGCTATTGAACTTTATTCCTTCTTTTGATACAATTTCCTCAAACATAGATATATCCTTTCTTTTGTGTTGTTTTGGTTTTATTCACATTTTAAAGGATTATCTATGTTTTTTCAATATATTTTTGTTAAAAATTATGTAGGCAATTTTTTATATTTTGCCTACATAAATTTTACACTAAC
>CALXJN010000115.1 GCA_944388635.1 uncultured Clostridia bacterium | reverse complement strand
GCAAAGCTTCCTGCTGCGCTTAAAGTTCCTGCATTGTCGAATCCGAAGAATTTACGCATTAATTTTTCTGCTGGTATCATAAATGCTATCGCAACTACTGCATATATCACACTTGATTCTACTAAGTGTATTGCGGCTCCAATTAATATTGTATAAATTATATAATGGAAAGGTTGTATTAATATGTTAAATACATATTCTTTAAACCACATATTAAAGGCTTGCGCTTTTCCGGTCTTTTATTTTATCTATTGGGTATGTCAAGGCAACTAATGGTGCCATAAGCGTTAAAAATGCAACATATATAACCCTTTTCATATATCTTATTGCAAACATTCCTGTAAGTACAACCAATACTATGTAAATTATCAAATATCCGATTTGCATTGGCGCATATTCATCTGAATCAACCGCATTTAAGAATAAACGTACATAGTTTATATAATAAAGTACTTCCTTACCACTATTTACTGCATCCGCTGAAACAGTAACTTTTTTTCCTTCTTCTGTTGTAACTTCTGCTCTGTTTCCGTTTATAGTGGCTTGTGCTGCACCTTGGTTTATATCTATCCCCATATCGTTTTCTACATATGGACTAAGTGTAGATAAATAACTATTAATTTCTGAAACATCATAACTTTCTGAATTACTACTTGTTGCTGTTCCTCCTGTAGCATATACAGTTCCTCCATTGCCTGATTGTAAGAATAAATCTAATGCCCCCAACCCAAGAAGCATTCCGTTTCCATCTAATACTACAGTATCATAAGTTATCTGTATATATCCGTCGTCCATTAATCCACTTGCAACAAAGTCTGGAGAAGGTGTATATCTATATGTGTGCTGTGTTCCAGATGATGTTACTTCTGGATACATCATATACCCATTGTTTACAGCTTGATCTAGGCTAAAATATGTATCTCCATATCTTACACGTCCTTTTGATGTAGCAATTGGAACTATATTGTCTATTTGCTGTTGCATTAATGCTGTTCCAGCTTCACTATCAGTCATTGTTTCTCCTGTTGATGTATCTACGATTTGAGTTGGATTATATTTTACATATCCATATTCATCTGGTATAGAAATTCCACTTTCGATTGAGCTTGCTCCGTCTAGCATATTATTTACTCTTTCGATTACATTTACTGCAACTGCCATAATATAATGCATGAAAAATAATAAACAGAATGCAACTATCCAATCTACTAATCTTTGCTTATATTTTGCTCTATCTTGTGATGTACTTGAAATTATTATTTTTATACCAATATATATTAAAACTGAAAGGAGTCCAACTATTGCAATTGTTCTTAGAGTAACATACCAGCTTGCTATAATTATTCTAAGTTGATGTATTGCATTTCCGTCTGAATCTAATGCGTATTGTTTTTCAGATGTATCTCCTATAAAGTCTATGTCTAGAATTTCAATTTGTCCTGAAAATATAAGTTCTGGGCTTATCTGAATTACTGGATATTGAAATTTGCTATCTTTTATCCAATAATCTACACTATCATCAGTTACAGCTGTTCCTTTCTTATCTACTGCATAAGTCCATTCCCCTGTTAGTCCAAATTGTATTACTGAAATTGCAACATCTGATAATGCTGTTGCAAAGTCCACTATATACCCCATTAGCTTTCCACCCAATGATGCATGTACACTAGGTGCTAAGCAGAAGTTAAGTGACATTACTAAGACAAATGCAATTATTACCTTCTGTATTAAGTTCTTGTTTGTAAAGATTTTCATTGTATGTAATTTCCTCCTTATAATCTCGAGTTTTACCCGAGTTATAATCTCTTTCATTTTTTACTTTATCCGTTTCTTCTTTTTCTTACTAGTATATTTAAGTTTGTTTCTACAAACTCGAATTCTTTTGCTGTTGGAGTTATTTGAAGTATTGCTGTATCTGGTCCTACTTTTAATAACCCTTCACCTTTTGTACATGTTACCAAGAAATTTGCCTCTCCTTCTGAAAGTTTGAATACTTCTTTTAGGTATTGTATTTCTGATTTATCTTGTGCTAAGAATAGTTTTGTATCTGATGATGTAAGTACTGCTTGTGCTTCTGGCTTTTCATAGAAGTCTTGGAACCTCTGTGAAATAATTGCGAGTGATACATTTCTTTTTCTTGCACGTCTTGCCATTGTGTTTAAGAAGTCTACTGCTTCTGGGTATGGAAGTAACATCCATGCCTCGTCTACAATAACTCTCTTCTTTGCTGCTTTTGTTCTATCTTCACTATTCTTTTTAACGTATTTTTCCCATATCCATGATAGAAGTATTTGCTGCGCAAGTGGTCTTGCAAATCTTTCCTCTAGCTGTGATATGTCTAGGTTTATAAATGGTGCTCCTTCTAATAATTCAAATGTTGATTGTCCATCAAAATATGCCATTTGTCCGTCATATTCTCTTATGTATTGTTTCATAACCTTTAAAAGATAACTATAGTGGAATTGATAGTCAGCAATTTTATTATCTTTTGCTTTCTTTTGTATTCTCTTATACCAACTTCCTATTGTAGGCATTTGTTTTTTATCTTTTGCAAGTATATTTCTTTTATCCATACTGTTTTCATATAAACTTGATGGGTCATTTGTTATACCTATTGCTTGATATTCTTCTGCAACACTTTCTGCTATTATCTGTTTTGTGAGCTCGTTTACGTCTGTACTTCTTGTGCTTCCTCTTGCCATTGTAAGTAAGGCTTGTGTTACGTCCTCTACTTTATTTTCTACATTTAGGACTATTCTATCTTTTCCTGTGATTTCGTCTTTTACTGTTTCTAGCTCTAAGTCAAATAAATTTATTACTGTTTTTGAGTTAGGACTAAGCACTACATTTATTCCCCCTAAGCTTTCTGCAACTATTGAGTATTCGCCTTCTGCATCTAGTGCTAAACTTTCTATTCCCATAAGTACTGATGATCTTGAAATTAGTGTTTTCATTGTAACAGATTTTCCTGCACCAGATTTTGCGAATATTACCATGTTGTAGTTTGTTAATGAGTTATGGAAGTTATCAAATAATATTGGTACTCCAGTTTGTTTGTTAAAGCCTAGTGGTATTCCTGTTGGGTGTCCTACTTCTGAAGTTGTGAATGGGAATACTGTTCCCATTGAACGTCTATCAAATGTATGTGATTTATTTATTTTGTTTTGCATTAGTGGTAAGTTTGATTGAAAACCTTCCTCTTGCATTGCCCATGCTGATTTTATACCAACTAATGTTTTTGACATTTCTGTTGATAATAGTTTTGTAAATTTGTCTAGTTCTTCTAGGCTGTATGCAAAAAGCGTTGATACTACTGTTGCTTCGAATAGTTTATTATATCCTGCTGCAATTTCGTCTCTTAATTGTTCGGCTTCTAGTCTTTTTTGTGTTAGGTTACTCTCTCTATTTATGTTTCCTCTATCTGCTGCAACAATCCTTTCTGTTTCTAGTTCATTTATTACCCTATTTAATTCACTTTGTGATCTGGCTTCTGGTATAGGGTTTATATATATTGATGTGTTTATGTCTCCAAATAAGTACATGTCTCTAAATATATCTGGGAAAGAACACATTCTAGGAAGAGTTGATACGAAGAAGCTTCTTGCATATCTTTTTGCATTTGAAATTATTTCCATGTGGTCAATGTTTGATGCGTCTATTCCTGATGGTGCAATTAAATCTTTTACTGTTTTTCTTTGAAGTATTTCTACTTCTTCTCTATCTTTAAGCTGTCTTTGTTGTTCTTCTTCTTGGTTTCTTAACTTGTTTTTCTTGCTCATTTGTATTCTTCTCCTCCTTTTCTTCTGCTTTTTCTCTATCTTCTTTTCTCTTTTGTCTTATTCCTGTAAGTTCATCTATAGATTCTTGTGCTACTTCTTTTCCTAAATATGCTTCGTTCTCTTGTATTATCATTTTTGCCATTTCATCTACGATGTCATCCATCTTCATTCTTCTCTCTTCTAGTCTTCTTTCTCTTTCTGTTCTAACTTTTGCGACAACATCTTCTGCTTTTGAAACAGCTTTTTCTTCTATTTCTCTATCTAATGCTGCTATTCTCTTATCTATTACTTCTGGTGCTGTTGAGTATAGCTCGTCATATCCTGCTGCTAGT
Source organism: uncultured Clostridia bacterium (assembly GCA_944388635.1). Taxonomy (GTDB): domain Bacteria; phylum Bacillota; class Clostridia; order TANB77; family CAG-508; genus JAAWPK01. The sequence goes on along the minus strand of CALXJN010000115.1, from coordinate 5,336 downwards.
GCTTTATCTAGTCCAAATACTTCTGCTTCATCTCTGTTATATGCCATGTATAATAATTCTACTAATGCATTTGAATCTAATATTTTTCCTGTTACTCCTGTTGCTCCTAGTGCTACTATTATTGATTGACATCTTGTATATAATTCTGAAAAAGCAATATTTTTTAATTCTTCTTTATCGAAGTTTGTATTTCCAAGTTCTGAAGGATAATATGAGGTTATTATGTAGTATTGCTTGTTAAGTACGTTCTTGTTTAAGCTCATTTGTTGTGTATTATATATTATGTCTTTTCCATATTCATATAGGTTTCTTAGTTTAGTTAGTTCGTAAAATTGTGATTTTAATTCTTCCTTTGAAAATAATCCTGATTGTCTGTTTGATTCATATTCTGCTTCTCTTCTTCTTAATGTACTTTCTACTTCGTTTACTCTTCTGTTATAATTTGATATACTGTTTTCTAGGTTAACTGTTCTTGTTTGTACATATATTTGTATTGGATATCTTAATGAGTTTAAGAATTGTATAAATCCTTCTTCTACAGCTGTTTGTTCCATTTCTGACATTAAGTCGTAGTTTACGCCTTGGCATTCTATTACCATTAAGTATCTATTACCATTTTTTTGTACTATCATGTTGTCTTCTACTTTATCAAATTCCATGAATTTCATTATAGATTGTTTGTTATATCCTCTTGTTGCTGTATTGCTTCCTAGTTTACTTCCTTCACCATTTTCAAGTTCGTCATTTGCCTTTTCTTCTTTTTTCCTTTTGTTATCTCTTATTTTTACATATATAAATGCTACTACTAATACCATTAGCACAAATACCATAAAAATTAAGCAATATGTTAATAATTGTGTTATTTGATTATCTGTCATCTTTTGTTCCTCCCTCAGTATAAATATATATTTTCTTTTTATTTGTCATTTTAAACTTTAGCCATCTCATTATTACATCATCTAAGTTTTCTCCACCTGTTTTTCTTGTTATTTCGAATGCTACTGAGTTTGGCACTTTTAATGTTCCGAGTCCAAAGCCTATTAATGCAAATAATATTATTAGTGCAATTCCAACGACACCTGCTCCCATCATGTCTAGTATCCACCAAAATACAAGGCCTATTCCTCCTCCGATTCCAGTGTATATTAAGGCTTTCGTTGAAAATATAAATAATATTCTACCTTCTCCTTTAACATTTCTTGGTATTTGATATGGCATTTTCATTAGCTCCTTTCTCTTATGTTTACTTTTAGGCATTATTCTTCCATTTTCACTTGTATTATATTATAGCAGAATATTGTAAAAATTCATAGTATTTTGGCAAAAATAATAAAATTTTGTAACATTTTTGTAATATGTGTGTAATAAATATATATAGAAAAAAAAAAACATCCAATAAAGTCTTTAAACTTTATTGGATGTTTGTTAGGTTATGCATTTGTTATGCAATTGAGTTTGCGATACCTACTATCCAGCTTGCTAAGTTAACTGCTGCGAATAGTAAAATTGCACCAATTAGATAAGGTATCATTGTCTTTTTGTATTCTGCTTTTTCTTCTGCACTACCCATCATGTATTTTATACCTAATACCATAAGTACACCAACTGCAACTACAGTACCAACTACTTGGATGATTCCTAAGATATTGTTACCAATGTTTGAAACAGAGTTTGCTGAGTTTGTACTTGGATCAATTGATACTCCTCCTATTGTTGTTGCAAATACTGGGCTTGCAACTAATAGTACCATTGCTACTACCATAAGTATAGGTAATATTTTTAGCATTTTTTTCATTCGGATTCCCTCCTTCTTTTATTTTTCATATATATATTTTTTTATCCCAATTACTTGAGAAAACATTAATGACTTATTTTAATCTTCCAATGTGTTTGTTACTGTACTTTGTGTCGTTTCGTCTTGAGGTATAGCACTATATATAACTGCTGTTAGATTTACTGCTGCAAATATTAATATCACTCCGATTATGTAAGGTAACATTGTTCTTTTATACGATGCTCTTTCTTCTGTTGTACCTAGCATATATTTTATTCCAAGTATCATAAGTACTCCAACTGATACAACTGAACCTATTGCTTGTATAATTCCTATTATTTCATTTCCTATGCTTTCTGTATCTGTCCCCATGTTATCAAATGCATCTTTTATTTGTGGTGCAAGTACTGATGCTCCAAATAGTACAAAACATCCAATCAAATATGGCATCATACTTTTTTTGTAATTTGCTTTTTCTTCAATGCTTCCTGTAACATATTTGATACCTATTACCATCATTGCTCCTACTGCAACGAAAGTTCCTATTATTCTTACTGCATCTGTTAGTTTATCTATAAAGTCTAGTTCTACATTTATTTCTGTATCTCCTGTTATTTGTCCTGGAGTTATTCTTGCAAAGGCATTAGTTGATAGCATTACTATTGCAAATATGATTAATAAAGTTGTTACTATTTTTGCTATAACTTTTTTTTGCATATTATCACTCCTTTTATTCTAGAAATTTTCTCCACAGTTTGTACAAACGCCTCTTTCTTCTTCTGACTCATCTATTTTGTCTCCACATTTTGGGCAAATTGCTTCTCCTTCTGGGTTTGTATAGCTTGGTGTGCTTGAGGTGCTTTCAAATTGCTCTCCAAGTGTTAATGCTATTTTCCAAAATCCGAAACCACCAAATACTATTATACATCCTACTACAAAGGGTAAAATCATTTCTTTTACTTTGGCTTGTCCTTCTGCTCCACTTAGCATAAATTGTAATCCTAATACTGTTGCAACTATTACTGCTATTACAACTCCTGCTGCAAGTAGTATGTTATACAAATATCCTGATGTAACTTGTAATTCTGTTGTGTCTATATTTGCTTTTGATGGATCTGCTTGACTTATAAAGTCTTTTCCTTCAGATATTATTTCTGACCAAGCAAATACTTTTGAGTTTATATTTAATAGTAGCATAAGGACAATTAATATAAAAATTGCTTTTATTATTATATTTTTCATTAACCTTACCTCCTATTTAAACATATTTTTATTAATTATACAATAGTTTTTTATAAATTTCAACTTTGTTTATGCTTCAAACATTTCGTAAATTATACTTGTTATTGTTGTTCCTGCAAATATTAATAATGCTCCGTACTATATATGGCCACATTGTTTGTTTATATTCTGCTTTTTCTTCTACACTTCCCATGATGTATTTTATACCAACTATCATGAGCATTACTACTGATACTGCTGTTCCAAGTGTTCTTATTATTGATACTATTACATTTCCTATTGTTACGATTTCTCCACTTTCACCAACTTGTTGTTTATATCTATCGGGGTCTTCTAATACATCAAACCCTACTGCTCGTGTTTCAAATACTATACTTGTTAATATTAAGCTTATTAATAGTACTGAAATTAGCGAAATTATAAGTTTTTTCATAGATTCCCCTCCTTTTATTACACAATATTCTTATTTTATTATACAGCATATTTTTAGATTTTGCAATTTTTTTGTAAAAAAATATGGAAAAATATTGTTTTTTGAAAAAAATAGTCATTAGAAACATGTTTAAAATGCGATTTTGTATCAAATTCCGACCAAAAGAAAAGAGCATAATGACTTTTTATGCTCTTTTCTTTTCATAGCCTGAATACAATTCTTCTATTTCATGTATTCCTGATGTATTTAATATTTTGTCATGTTTGTCTAGTATTTCTTGTAGGTTTTCATTAAATTCTGTTACTTCATAGCAGTTTATTATTTTTATTTCTTTTCTTTTTAGTTTTCTTTCTTGCTTTTGCATCCATTTGTCTATGTTTTTGTTTATGTATTCTATTTTTTCTTTCTTTCCTTCTACTATTATTGTTACTGTTTTTTGATTTTTAGTAACTTTTTCCATAAATTTTCTTATTTCTCCGTATTTAATTAAGTTTTTGTTCTTCCAATCTATTTTTAATATTTGTGCTTTTATTCTATCACTTATTTTTATTCTACTTAATAGTTCTTTCATATTGTATGTAATGTTTTTTTCTAATATTGTATTTAGAGGTTCTCCTTTTTCTGTTTTTTCTTCTATAAATGGAAGTAGCATTGCTGTTAAATGCCAATCGCTTACATAAAAACTACATATCTTAAGTTTACTGTTTTCCATTTGTTTACCTACCTTTTCACTTTTGTTTACTGGTAAATTTTACCATTTTCTAGTCTGTATGTCAATATGTTTTTCTTTATTTCGTAGTACAGTTTTCGACATTTAGCTTAGACTATATTAAATTTTATATATTTATAATTTGCGTTTTTTGTATATTATTTCTTTTTTTGTCAATAATGTAATTAGAAGTTAGTTTTTAGATTTTGTGGGGGTTTTTATGAGACTTTTTAAACGTTTTTTGTTACTTATTGTATTATTTTTATTTTATACATTTATTTGTGCTTTTTCGTATGCCTCTTCTGTTTCTTCTGATATTGCAGATAATGTTTTTAGACTTCACATTATTGCAAATAGTGATACTGATGAGGATCAAAACCTAAAACTTATTGTTCGTGATAATATTTTAAATTATATGAAGGAGATTGCTTCTTCTGTTTCTTCTAAAGAAGAGGCAGTTGAAATTATAACTAGCCATTTGGATGATTTTTATAATATTGCGATTGATACTATAAGGAATGCTGGTTATGATTATGATGTAAGCCTTAGTGTTGGACAGTTTGATTTTCCAACAAAGGAATATGGCGATATTTCTCTTCCTGCTGGTATATATGATGCTTTGAGAATTGAGATTGGAGAAGCTCAAGGTCATAATTGGTGGTGTGTGATGTTTCCGACTCTTTGCTTTGTTGATGTAAGTTCTGGCAGTCTTGATGAGGGTTCTAAGGGTGTTTTAGAGGATAATTTAAGTGATGAGGAATTTTCTTTGATTTCCGATGATAGTGCCGATGTGAAATTTAAGTTTAAGGTTGTAGAATTTTTTGAGAACATTAAAATTTCTCTTGCAAATATCTAATAAATCTATAGTTAAAAGGCAATTTTTTACAATTAAAAAGACCTCTCTTTCGAGAGGAGAGAAAAATTGCTTTTTCTTTTTGTTGTTATGGCTTAGTCGCCATTTGCAATGAAGCTCCGCTTCATCTCGTCTTTGGTGCAACCACATATGGCAGCGTATGCTGCAACCGACTCTTCGCTTTCGTGGTCGGGCTTTATGTTCCCGTTAACCCACATCGTAATCTGATAGGCCATGCTTTCCGGCGGCCAGTATGCTGCATCATCTTCAAAGCGTTCCCTCCTATCCGGTGAGAGTGCTTTCCGTACTTTTTCATACATGGTTT
>CALXJN010000114.1 GCA_944388635.1 uncultured Clostridia bacterium | reverse complement strand
GTTTGGGACGATTCTAAATGACCGAAAAATTGTCATTCTAGATGAGTCCCCATTGACAATGACTGAAATTTAAACTTTAGAAGGAAGTACTATATAAAAATTTATGTAGCGACGCGTAGCATGGAAGCGAGCTAAGAAACTGTTATGGCTTTGCCATTTACAGTTTCTTGCGAGACGACCAACAAGGAGCAAATAAATTTTTATATAGTACTTCCTTTGCTTGCTTACCTTGTTTTACGTTATCTTAATTTTAACTTAAAATAACTTAACTGTCAAGTACAAAATCTACCAATTTTGTAAAAATAATTTTTATCACATTTATTTATATTTTGTATAAAATAATAATAAGAAAGTTTAACTTATCTTTCTCTTGGGGGTTACTTAAGATATGTTTAGTTTATATGATTTACCAATAGATAAACCTGGTATTGTGCAAGAGATAAGTGCTAACGGTTCATTAAAAAGAAGATTATTAGACTTAGGAATTATTCCAAACACTACAATAACTCCCATTCTAAAAAGTCCTTCTGGCGATCCTACTGCTTTTGAAATACGAGGTTCGATAATTGCTATTAGAAAAGAAGACACTTCTTTAATAAAAATAAAATATATTAATTAAATTTATTTTCTCTAAGGTTTTCCTTTAGAGAAAATAATAATTTTTTCTTATGAGGTGATACTTATGGGGCTTTCTTCTAGTTCTACTGGAAAAGGCATAAATTCAAAAGAAATTTTAACCACTGATTTAGATTATGATTATACAATTGCTCTTGCTGGTAATCCTAATGTTGGCAAAACTAGTATATTTAATAATTTAACAGGTCTACATCAGCACACTGGCAACTGGCCTGGCAAAACTGTTTCAAATGCTTATGGAATCTGTAAATATAACGATAAAAGATTTTTACTTGTCGACCTCCCTGGTACATATTCTTTAATGTCAAATTCTTCTGAAGAGGAAATTGCAAGAAACTATATTTGTTTTGGTAATCCTGATTATACAATAGTTGTTGTTGATGCAACTTGTTTGGAAAGAAGTCTAAATTTAGTTTTTCAAGTTCTGGAAATGACTTCTAAAGTTATTGTTTGTGTGAATTTATTGGATGAAGCAAAGAAAAAATCAATCACTATTGATTTAAATAAGCTTTCATCTCTCCTTGGTGTTCCTGTTATTCGGAACTATTGCGAATAAAAAGCATTCTTTAAATAAAGTTTTGGAAGTTTTATATTCTTCATTAAATTCAAACAATAGCTTTCATAAAAGTGCTTATAAAATGCATTATTCTAGCGAAATAGAAAATTATATTTTTGAAATAGAAGATAATGTAAAATCTCTATTACCAAAAGGGAAAAAATATTTATCTAGGTGGGTATGTTTGAAGCTATTTGACGAAAATTCTTCCATAAATTCTGCTTTGAAATCTTACTTGGATATAGATTTAGAGGATAATCTAATCTTACAAGAAAAACTTACTAAAATAAAGCTAGACTTAAAAGAAAGAGGTTTAAGTTTGTCATCTTTGCGAGATGATATAGTATCTTCAATTATATCTAAAGCTGAATGTGTAAGAAAAGAGACTTGTACCTTTGCTGATTCTAAATACTCTATAAAAAATAAAAAAATAGATAAAATTCTAACCTCAAAAAAATTTGGTATTCCTATAATGCTACTTTTCTTTGGGTTAATATTTTGGATTACTATTGTAGGTGCAAACTATCCCTCACAAGTATTATCTGACCTTTTCGGTAAAGTTCAAGTTGTTTTGCTAGATTTTCTAGTGAATATAAATTGTCCTGAATTTTTAACTAATATTTTAATTTATCGGCATGTATCAAACAGTAACTTGGGTTGTATCTGTTATGCTTCCACCTATGGCAATATTCTTTCCTTTGTTTACTCTTCTTGAAGATTTAGGATATCTACCTCGTATTGCTTTTAACTTAGATAACTATTTCAAAAAGGCATGTTCTACTGGAAAGCAAGCATTAACAATGTGTATGGGTTTTGGATGTAATGCTGCTGGAGTTATTCGGTGCAAGAATTATAGATTCTCCAAGAGAAAGAATTATTGCAATTGTCACAAATGCATTTGTTCCTTGCAACCGGCAGATTTCCTTTTTTGATTACAATTGCAACTATCTTTATAGGACTATATTTTACAGGAATTTTATCATCTATCATATCTACACTTGCAGTTATTTTTATTATAGTTTTAGGTATTATATTGACACTATTTATTTCCAAAATATTATCTAAAACTCTTTTAAAAGGTGCTCCTTCTTCATTTATTTTAGAACTACCACCTTACAGGAAACCACAAATTAGTAAAATAATTGTTAGGTCATTATTTGATAGAACTTTATTTGTGCTTGCAAGAGCTGTATCTGTTGCGGCGCCTATCGGAATTGTTATATGGCTATTTGCTAATATCTCATTTGACGGAATTAACATATTATCTCATGTTGCGATGTTCTTAGATCCTTTTGCTAAAATTCTTGGACTTGACGGATATATACTTACTGCATTTATATTAGGGATTCCTGCAAATGAAATTGTACTTCCTATAATCCTTATGGCGTATATGTCTACTGGTTCTTTAGTTGATTTAAGTGATACTTTTCAGATTAAAGAGATTCTTATTTCTAATGGTTGGACTTTTATTACAGGTATAAATGTAATGTTATTTACACTTTTACATTTTCCTTGCAGTACGACGCTTATTACAATTTATAAGGAGACTAAGAGTTTTAAATGGACTTTTTTGTCTTTCCTACTTCCGACTGTTTGTGGGATTGTGATTTGTTTTATAAGCAACGGGATTTGGAATCTAATATTTTAAAAAATGCTTTTAAATCGCATTTCTAATTTCTACTACAAGAATATGAGATATTTAATTTTTACATTTGCGATTTAAATACAATCTAAATTTATAAAAATAAAAAAGGTTGTCATTCTAGATTAGTTTTCTTCTTGACAACCTTCAATTTTTATTCAAATGTTATTTCTTTTTGTTCATTTAAGTTAACTTGTTTTGAACCTTTTAACACATCATCAACATATACTTTTATTGTAACTGTTCCAACTCCTGTTATTGGTACTGATATATTTGTTTCATCTTCATCATGCTTTTCTTTTAGTAAAGTATCTTTATCATCAACAACAACTCTAACTTCTACTTCGTCTGGTTCTACAGGTACTTTATCTATTGTATTAGATATTGTATTTTTTTCTTCTTCATATTGTTGTTTATAGTTGGTTAATGATTTTAAATTAATCTTTATAGTTCCTGATACTTGTTGTTGTATCTTGTTTACTGTTATTGTCATGGTTGAGCCTTTTGGGACTGTTGAACCAGCTTCTAAGCTTTGTTTTATTACTACTCCGTTGTCTTTTGTTCTGTCTTCTTCTGTAAGTGTTGCACTAACTGTGAGTCCTGCTGATTCT
>CALXJN010000113.1 GCA_944388635.1 uncultured Clostridia bacterium | reverse complement strand
ACCTCTTCTGCAGATGTAGTTCTAATATATTCTCCCAAAGTAGTTAAGTAGTCTAATACTTGCTTTCCATTTGCTCTTATCTTGGATTTTATAGCCATAATCGAAATATCTTGTTTCTCTGCTTTAATCTCGTTTATTGCCTTAATAATTTTCTTGTTTCGCTCATTTACAAAGTCTTCATCATCTAGCAAATAGTCTTCTTTTTCAAAAATTATGTAATACAACATTGCTTTTTCTATTTCTTCATCCCACATGTACTCTTCCTTTCTCGATAAGCTCCTCTATCGTTATTTTCTTTTTCATTAGCAAACCATATTCTTCCTGTGTTAAATTAGACAAATCTACTGCTTTTATTTCTTCTTTCTTTTCTTCTTTTACATTCGGTGGCTTATATCCATCTTTTCTAGCCCAATTTTTCAAAGTAGCAACAAAGTCTTTGTATTTTGCGCCTTTACTTTGTATATAATCGTCTAATGCTTGTATTCTTTGTTCATAGTCATTAGGGAAATATGCTTTTACTTTTTCATATTCTTCGTCAGTAAATAAGACGTTTTGATTTTCGCCGTATTTTTTCTTTATATCTTCTTTTTTTATTTTTGTTTTTTTTAGTTTATTTAATGTGGACACTTTGTATGACATACCGTGTGACATTTTGTGTGCCATTCTGTGTGACATCCTGTGTGTCAAATTCAACTATCATATATTTTCCAGCTTGATTTGAAACTCCTTTTTTATAGTCTATATATCCTTTTTGCTTTAGTTCATTTCTTACTCTATCAAGTGTCTTTCTACTTAAACCTGTATAACCACAAACTATCATATTAGATACTGTAAATTCTTTTACCCAACCGAGTTCACTGTTCTTATTTAACAAGTAGTTATATAAGCACTGTGCGTTAGAGCTTAAAGGATTGTTCTGTATTAATTTATAGAATGCGTTAACTTGTTTAATATAATTCATTATGTTTTTCTCCTTTCGAAAAATCGAGGATAGTAACTTATGTCCTACCCTCGCTGTTTATAAGTAATTTTTTCCTATTAATTTTATAAATTCTTCTCTTGTATGAGTTTCTTCATATCTCCTCTGTGCATCTTGTTTTAGTTTTATATCTAAGCCTCTTCCAAACTTTCCGTGTACACCGTATGTTCCTCTATGTTCTTCTGTTGTTAACCATACTTTAAATCCGTTTTTCTCACTTACTTTTCTATTAGCTGTACCAAAGAAAATATGATGTTCCTCTAAATTATATGTACTTCCAGAGATATAACTTTCTTTTTTATTTTGTAAAATGCTTTTCATTGAAATTTTGCTTGCCCCCATTCTCTCGCTGTTTGAGAGTCCATTAGTTTTGCATATAACTTAAAGAAGTCTGTTCCTTTTTCAGCACTATTTTTTAGCCCTTCAGCTATATCTCTATCAAACTTCAACTTTGCTATATCTTCTTCTCCACGAACTACATCTGATAAAATCGTTGTCGGTAACCCTTCTGTTCTTCTTTGCAATAGCCTTTTGCTCAACTCTGTCCTATACAAATATTCTTTTCTTGCATAATCTGCACAATATTTCTTATATTCAGACAAAGATTTTTCTCCATTTTGCATTGCTTCTTCTATTTTATGCCACAAATCTGTCACCTCCTAGAAAGGAAGTTCGTCGTCAGGTTCTATTATTTCTGTATTAGCATTTGCTTTACTTTCTTCTTGTTTATTTTTCGCTTCTTCAATCTTTTCTTCATAATCTTCTATATATTCGTCAAATCCTGTACTACCTAGATTTTCAGCCTTCTTTATCTTTTCTTGTATCCAATTTGGCACTTTGCAATAATTGCTCCACGTTTCTGGATTTGTCATATCAAAATAATATGTATTATCTATTCCCTCTATTTTCATTCCTCTTGGCAATGACATTATTCCTGCTATGTTGTTGTACTTTTTATTATTCTTTTCTTCTAAGATTATTTGTAACTGACAGGCTTTATTTAATATTTTTGTTAAGTCATATCCTTGTAGTTCTTCTTCTTTAAAAGGTACTCCTCTCCAAGCTTGTAAGTCTTTTCTTAATGTGCTTTTTTCGTTTAAACTAAAACTGTATTCTTTGCTTATTGTACGTGGTTGTTTTTCTCCATTTATTTCTACTTCTTCTCCTATAATGGTCCATATCATCATGAATTTTCTTTGTATTTTTTTAAATTGTTCATTCTTTTGTAATCCTAAATCTATAATTGCACTAGATACTGCTGTATAAACTCCATTTTCTAATTTTTCTATTACTTGTCCTCCATTGTCACTTGCTATCATACTCATAGTATTTCTCCTCCTTATTTAATCCTTAAATTTGTATTTGTTGTAATAATATTTATTCCCTGTGGTATTTCTCCAGTCTCTTTAAAATTGTTTTTTATCTTCGTTTTATCTATCTTTGTTGTTATTACTTCTTGTTTGAATTCACTTGGTACTGCATCTTCATTAACTACTTCTACACTTATTGGACTTTTTGCTATACTTAATGTTCCTAATCCAGTTTCAATCTTTGTTATTCCGTTATTTTCCATACATTCTTTTACATATTGTTTAAATCTAATTAGTTTATTTTCTAATACCTTCCTGTCACTTGATATTCT
>CALXJN010000112.1 GCA_944388635.1 uncultured Clostridia bacterium | reverse complement strand
CCTAGTTCTTATTTAAATTTCGATTTAAAAGCTTTATCCAATTACTTAATAAATAAAGTTATCTTTTCCCCTTATGGTTAGAAACCAAATGGCTAAAGTCAAAACCAAACAAAACCAAAACCATTTTGATTTCCAACCATAAAGAGAAAATCTCAATTTGAGATATTTTCTACAATATATCACATATTGAGATATAAGTCAATATCTCTTTTTGAGATATTTTATAATTTATAAAGGTGATGTAAATGAGATTAAAAAGTATGCGAGAAGATAGAGATATAAAGCAAGCAGAACTTGCAGAGTTATTAAACTGTAAGCAAAACACATACCAACAATATGAATCAGGTAAAAGGCAAATTCCAATAGATGCCTTAAAAAAATTGGCTATATTTTATAATACAAGCATTGACTATCTTTTAGAAATGACAGATGAAATAAAACCATATTCGAGAAAAAAGTAATAAAAAATCCCCAACAAAATGGGGATTTTTTATTACTTTAAAGAGAATATTGGAGAGTTTATGTGAGTTTGCCATTTTACACAAACTTTCCAGTATTCTCACTTTAAAATTTTATCTCTTCAAATGTATTTTTTCTTATCTCTGCTGGAACTTCTACAGGATACTTACCTGTAAAACATCCTGTACAAAGATTTGGAATCTTGCAATCTTTTGTTATTTCTTTTAAACTATCTAAGCTTAAATATTCTAAGCTATCAGCTCCAATTAATTCACGTATATCTTCTACAGTTCTATTATATGTTATTAAGTTTTCTTTATTATCAATATCAGTTCCAAAATAGCAAGCATCAATAAATGCAGGTGATGCGATTCTTAAATGTACCTCTTTAGCTCCTGCTCTTCTTAAGACTGCAATAATTTTTCTTATTGTTGTGCCTCTAACAATTGAATCATCAATTAAAACAATTCTTTGTCCTCTTACAACATCTTTTATAGGGTTTAGCTTTAAGCCAACAAGTTCATTTCTTTTATCTTGTGCATTTTGTATAAATGTTCTACCTATATATTTGCTCTTTGTAAATGCAATATCATAATGTATTCCAGATTCTTTAGAAAAGCCAAGAGCTGCATCTAAGCCTGAATCAGGCACACCTGCGACAATATCAGCTTCCACTGGTGCTTGTTTTGCAAGACATCTACCAGCATCTTCTCTAAATTTATGTACGCTTATACCGTCTACTATAGAATCAGGTCTTGCGAAATATATATATTCAAATGAGCATAATCCCTTTGGTGCATCAGTACTTGTCTGTATTGATGTCATTTCGTTATTTGTTACAATAACTATTTCTCCTGGATTTACATCTCTTATAAATTCTGCACCAGTAATATCTAAAGCACAACTTTCTGAAGCAAAAACTGTTCTGTTTTCTGTTTTTCCTATACAAAGTGGTTTAAATCCTTGTGGATCTCTAACTGCAAGTAACTTTGTTGAAGTCATGATTATTAATGCATATGAACCTTTTAACCTTTTCATCGTATTTTCTACCGCTTCCTCGATAGAATCTGTTTTTAATCTTTCTTGTACTATAACATGGCATATAACTTCTGTATCTGTTGTTGTTGTAAATATTGCTCCATTTTCTTCCATTTCTTTTCTAAGTTCATATGCGTTTGTTATATTTCCATTATGTACTATTGCTAAGTTTCCCTTTTTATGTCTTATTACCATAGGTTGAGCATTTTCTTTTCTGGCCTCTCCTGTTGTAGAATATCTAACATGTCCAATTCCCATTTTTCCTTCTGGTAATTCATCTAAAACGTGTTTTGGAAATACTTTTGATACTAGTCCTAAGTCTTTTCTAAATGTTATTAAACCGTCTCTATTTATTGCTATTCCGCAGCTTTCTTCTCCTCTATGTTGGAGTGCTGAAATTCCTACATCTATCATATATGCTAATTGGTCTTTAGGCTCTTTTGAATAAACTCCAAATACTCCACATTCTTCATTAATTTTTCCTCTCATAACTTCCTCCAAACTTTACTTTTATGCCGTATATATTTAAAAATTTAACACTTAATAATTATAAGCTACTTTTTTTAAAATGTACAGTTCTTTTTAAAAATTTTTAAAGGTTAAAAGTATCATATACTTCTAACCCTTTTAATATCTCTATTTCTTCTTTTGCACTGAAAAGCCAAATTTTCCAACTTTCTTTCCAAGTGAATAATATCCACCATTTGCATCAGCTATTAAATTACATTTAGATATATCAAAAGCACCTTTTTCATCTATATATTTGTCGTCTGCATTTATTGCTAAAACATCTGCAATAAACATTGTATGACTACCTTCATCCTTCATCTCTGTAACTTTGCATTCTATTGAAACTGGACTTTCTTTAATCATTGGACATTTTACAAAATTAGCTTTTTCCTTTGTCAAGTGCATTTCTTTGAATTTATCTACGTTTTTTCCTGATTTTACTCCACACCAATCTGTTGCATATGCTAAATTTTCAGTTGTAAGATTTATTACAAATTCCTGATTTTCTTTTATTATGTTATATGAAAATCTTTCCTTCCTTACTGATATATATACTTTTGCAGGTTGTGAACAAGTAATTCCCGTCCAAGCAACTGTAAGTATATTTGAATTTTCCATATCTCCACATGATACCATAACAGCAGGTATTGGATATATGAAAGTTCCCGGCTTCCACATTACTTTACTCAAAACAATTACCTCCTAACATTGTAATATATTCTATATAGTCATTATATTTTACTGTTTATAAAAATTTACTTAAATAGTATATCACAATATTTTATATTTTTCAACCGATATTATGTTTACTTTCACATTTTTATCTTGCTTTCATATTATACAATAAGCTAAATTAGAATGGAGGATAATTTTTAATGGCTAAAATTTTGGTATATAATAATGATACAAATAGAATTGAAACATATTATAGAGGAGAATCTGAGGCAATGCCATATAACACTAATAGGACTTTGCTTGTAAAAGAATTTAGAGGTTCGAGTAAAAGTCCAACTCTATGGACTAGCAAGCGTGCTATGCAATCGTGGAACAGTCAAAGATATATCTTTGGTCAACCAATTCCTGTAGGCTTTGCTTTCAAAAGGCCTTGGGAAGGCGGGCATGCAGGTCAAAGTCAACATTATGCCGGAGTTGCTTTTGATGTTGGTCAAACTTGGACAAATGCAAAAAGAGCGCAATTAAGAAATAGTGCTGAAAATTCTGGTTTATGGAATTATGTGGAACCTGTATCTATTTCTCCAACTTGGGTTCATTTTGACAAAAGGGCAATTCGTTCGGCTTGTACAAGTGGCGGATACCCTCTTGTAAAAAATGGTAGTATTGGTATGTACACTTTAATTGCTCAAGATGATTTAAACACTTTGGGTTATCCAACTGGTGGATTAGACGGCATTTTCGGTTCAAGAACTACTGAATCTGTAAAAAGATACCAAACAAGTCGTGGTCTTGCAGCTGACGGAATTATTGGATGTAATACTTGGCGTTCTCTTCAAGAAAATGTTGTAGGTACAGGAAGAACTTCTACAACAATAGATTAAAGGCTGAAAATCAGCCTTTATCCTGTTTTACTTAGTATATCTTTTTTCATTTTATGTATAATCTTTTTCTCAAGTCTTGAAATATAGCTTTGTGATATGCCAAGCATATCAGCAACTTCTTTTTGTGTTTTTTCGTACCCTGTGTTAAATCCAAATCTAAGCTCCATTATGTTTTTTTCTCTTTTGTTTAGCTTTTCCATAGAAGCTTTTAATAATTTTTTATCTACTTCGTCTTCTATTCTTCTGGATGTAACATCGTTTTCAGTTCCAAGAATATCTGAAAGCAATAGTTCATTTCCGTCTCCGTCTTGATTTAATGGTTCATCTATTGAGATTTCTCCTTTTATCTTGTTACTTCTTCTAAGATACATAAGTATCTCGTTTTCTATGCACCTTGAGGCATATGTTGCAAGTTTTATCTTTTTATCTGTATTAAATGTGTTTATTGCTTTCATTAATCCTATTGTCCCTATTGAAATTAAATCTTCTATCCCAATTCCTGTATTCTCAAATTTTTTAGCAATATATACAACAAGCCTTAAATTTCTTTCAACTAATATTTGTCTTGCTTCCATGTCTTTTTCAGCAAGTTTCTTTAGAAGTTTTTCTTCTTCTTCAGGTTCTAGTGGTGGTGGAAGTGTTTGGCTTCCTGCTATGTAAAATATATCCTCTCCTGATATATCGTCTCTTGGCATATACTTAAATAGCAAATTATTAAAATTAAGCCTTAATATTTCTAGTATATTCATTTATCTTTTCGCTCCTTTCTTCTAAAATATCTAATCCAACAAGTCCTGTATATTCTTGATTTTTTGTGATACTTTTATCATATATTCCAATTATTATATTGTTCAGTTCTTTTTTATTATCATCAAATTCTACTTCTGCAAAATCCGGTTTAAATCCGAGTAGCATTCCGTTTTGCTTACCTAAAGATGAAAATGGAATTAATCTAAATTTAGACATATATTCTTTGCTTAATATCTCGTATTCGCCTGATAATATCTTTTGCAAATTATCTAAAATTTCTTTGTCTATAATTTTTTCCAATTTTTCTTTTTCTACAACAATTACAGAGGCTCCTGTTATTGGTTCTTTTAGTAAATTCCCTGAATCTATTATAGCGTGAATTTCTACTCTTTTTCCGCATATATCCAATTGTTACGTCGCAAAACATATCATTCTTGCTAAGTCTGTTTTTAATAACATTAAAAGCAATTTTTAAAATTACAGCTCCTATTATTGCTCCTAAAAATGCTATTTTTATCGGATATGTTCCAGTTAGTTGCCCATTTTTATATAAAATATCTTGAGGTTTGACATAATAAAGCAATGCAAATGCACATCCTCCAAACACAAATGATGTAAGATAAAATATTATAATATATTTAAATAAACTTTTTATGCTATTGGGCTTAAACGCTAAATATATCATTGCAATCGATAGTCCGACTTGCATAAAAATGTTTGAAAGAATTTGATTATTTTCTAAATATTTTCCTATTACATAAAGTGCTCCAAGTGTGCTTGAAATAATAATTCTTACTGTTCTGCATTTTGTTTTTGTTACTAGACCTGTTGCAAATAGTATAATGCTATTCATACATACATTTTCTATAAAGACTACATCTAAATATATAGTCATTTTTTCTTGCATCACCTCCAAAGTATGTATTTATTCTTATTATAGTTTGTATTTGTTTAAAATAATGTCAAATTCTTGGGTAGAAAAAAAGAAATAATCTAACTTTTTAGACTATTTCTTTTTTTATTAGATATTTATTTTTAAAATTTATGAATTTAAATTAATATTTATATATATTTATGTAATTTTTTAGAATTTACTTGCACTAACTTTATTTTCCATATATAATTAGTTTATACTAAACTTCAAAAATGGAGGTTTTTATGAATAGGACTAAACGTAAAATATTTGAAACTTCTATGAATTTATTTGCAACTAAAGGATATGATGCAACAAGTATTGAGGAGATTACTTCTGTTGTTGGGGTTGCAAAGGGTACTTTATATTATCATTTTTCAAGCAAAGAGGAAATATTTACTTTTCTTGTAGAAGAAGGAATGAAGCTTTTGCAAAATAGTATTCAAATTAAAATTGCAAATGCCCATACTTTAGCAAGCAAAATTAAGGCTATCCTTCTTATTGAAATTAAAGTAATGAAAAAATATGAAGATTTTATGACTATTGTTTTGAGTCAAGTTTTAGGAAAAGAGCCAAGAAATTTGACTTGTAGGAAATATGTTTTTGAGTATATTGATTTAATAGAAAAAATTATTAATGAAAGTGTAAAAAATCGGTGAAACTCATAATATTTCTCCTGATGAAGCTAAAATTCTAGCTTCTGGGCTTTTTGGAATTACTTATTCTATCTTGCTTTATAAGATAAAACAAGGTGATGAGATTGACATTGCTAGTGTTTATAAGGAGTATGAGAGAATTATTTTTACGAATTACAATTTGTAAATTTTTGATATAATTCTTGATATTTTATTTATAAGTATATATAACTGAAGAAACCACAAATGTGGTTGCCTCGAATTGATATGAAAAACACATCAAACTCGGTAAAGCTTTACAGATGTGTTTTTTTATTGTTTTATATTTTTTATTAAATCTATAAGTTTTTTTAACTTTTAAGTTCTTTTATATTAAATTCTTCAAAAAGCTTCTTCTGTGTATTGGGCAAATTCCATATTCTTTTATTGCTTCAATGTGTTTTGCAGTTCCATATCCTTTATGTGTTGCAAAGCCATATTCTGGATAAACTTTGTCATAACCTTTCATTATTCTATCCCTTGTAACTTTTGCAATAATTGAGGCTGCTGCAATTGAATAGCAAAGTGCATCTCCTTTTATTATTGATTGATATGGAATATTGCATGTGTCTATCCCTTTTAAAGCATCTACTAAAATTATATCTGGCGTAACTTTTAGCTCTTTTATAGAATTGGTAAGCCCGAGTTTTGTTGCTTGTAAGATATTTATTTCATCAATTTTGTTTTCATCAATAATTCCAACCCCATAGCTTATTGCTTGTTTTATTATTTCTTCATAAACTCTTTCTCTTTTATTCTCTGTTATTTTTTTAGAGTCGTTTACTCCTTCTATCATAGATTCTCTAGGAAGTATAACACTTGCAACAACTACTGGTCCTGCAAGTGGTCCACGTCCTGCTTCATCTATTCCACAAATATAATTTGCACCTTCACTATATAGTTTTTCTTCTATTTCTTTTAACTTTAATAATCTTTGCTCTTCTTTTTCTGTCATTTTTATACCTTCTCTATTCCGCTTCTGTATAATCTAATATATCTGATAATTTATAAAATACATTTCCTTCAAAACCTATTCCTTTTCCATAAGCGACATCGTCATTTTCATAATCAACATAGTAATTGTCTTCTGCTTTTAAGTCTTCTAATCCCATGTCTCCTAAATCTTGTTGTGATAAAAGATACCAACCGCTATATTCTCCCTCTGTTTGCTTTGTTCCATATAATTCGCTTTCTTCTATCTCTCCAAGATATTTTTGATCTGCTTTTACTTTACATTTACTTTGTATTAATAATAGGTTTGTCTCTACATTTTCAAACTTTGCGCTTCCTGTAATATTAACTCCTAGTGATACTCCAACTGATGCAATAATTGCAAGTAGTATAACTGTTATTACTAATGTTATTAATGTTATTCCTTTGTTATTTTTTATATTCATAAGTTATTTCCTCCCTGTGTTTTAATTATTTTTATTATATATGATTTATTTCCTTTTATCAATATATAATTTAGATTTTCTTAACTTTCCTTTACTTCTTGTTTTTTCCAATTTTTTTGTGTATAATGTTTTTATGAAAGATTTAATTGTAAATAAAAAATTTAATAATAAACGCCTTAATTCATTTCTTATGAATGAATTTCCTTGTCTTACACAAAATATATTCTATAAGGCGCTTAGGAAAAAGGATATTCGTATAAATGATATAAGAGTAAATGAAAATGTTATTGTTCATGAAGGCGATAATGTAAAGGTGTTTATCTTAGATAAGTTTCTATATGGAGATTCCAAAATTTTAGACATTGTTTATGAAGATGATAATATTTTGGTTATAAATAAACCTAAGGAAATTGAAGTTACTGGCAAAAATTCTTTAACTGAGCTTGTTCAAAAAAAATATAATTCTTCTAATGTTTTACCTTGCCATAGACTTGATAGAAATACTAAAGGACTTGTCCTCTTTGCTAAATCAATAGAAAGCTTAGAGATTCTTTTGGAAAAATTTAAAAATCAAGAAGTTACTAAATTTTATAAATGTAAAGTTTTTGGAATATTGGATAAAAAACATGATATTTTAAGGGATTATCTTTTTAAAGATAATAAAAAGGCTATGGTATATGTAAGCCATAAAAAGGAAAAAGGCTATAGAGAAATTATAACTGAGTATACAGTACTTGAAGAATGCAAAAAAGAAAATTACAGTATTTTAGATGTTATACTTCATACCGGACGTACTCATCAAATTCGCGCTCATTTAGCTTTTATTGGTCATCCTATAATTGGTGACGGAAAGTATGGTATTAATAGTGTAAACAAGACTTTTAATGAAAAAACTCAAAATTTAGTTTCATATAAAATACGTTTTGATTTTAAAACTGATGCTGGTGTGCTTGAGTATTTGAAAGGAAAAGAAATTGAAAAAAATATTAAATTTTGAGTGTTTTCTAAGATGATGTGTCCCAAAAAGAATAGCGGAAAGTTTGTGTGATTTTGCCACTTGGGACGCATCTAAAATGACCGTGTTGTCAAACTAGATGAGTCCCCATTGACAACAGAAGCTTCCCAAATAGCAAACTTACTAAAAACTCATTTTGGGAAAATCTTGATTATTTAAATATCTTGATATGTTTTTTTCACTTATTCCTGTACTTGCAGAGATATTATTTATGGAATAATCTGAATTTTCTTCAAAATAATTTTTAACTTTAGACATATCTAGTCTATCCTTTGGAGCACAACTACTACAAACATCTCCTTCTGTTACAAAAAAGCAACCACAACGTGCACATCTTTTAAATTCCATTTTTACCTCCGTATTTTTTTATTTATATCTAACTTTCGATATTATTCTATCACAAAACAATTTAAAATAAAACATTTTTTATTTATTTTTCTTAAATAATTTTTTCTAAACTTTTCCAAAGCAAAATTTCTCAAATAAACTTTATTTTGATAGATATATTTTCTTAAGAAAAGTAAATAATAATTTTTAGGAGGTAATTGAAATGGAAAAAAATCAAAAAATTAATTGTACAGTAACAAGTTGTAGATATAATAATACTGATGAAAGTTTATGTACACTAAATCAAATTACTGTTGAACCTATAGATGATTGTGAGACTTGTACTCCTGATGAATCAATGTGCGGAAGCTACGAGTATTTAGATGAGGATGAAAGATAAAATAAATTTCAAATTTTAAGATAAAAGGAAAGGAAATATTTAATTTTAAGTGTACCCGCGTAGCGAATAACGGAGCTGAAAGCGACGGCGAATGGGCAAAACTTCCTATAAATTTATTCAGAAGTTTTGCCCAGCAAGGGTAACGGCAAAATTCAATATTTCCTTTCCTTTTTTGCACAATTTTTATTTATTTTCGTAACCTGGTTTTCCGAGTAATTTGAACATATTTTTCTTATACTCTTCTACTCCTGGTTGATTAAATGGATTTACTCCAAGTATATTTCCAGACATTGCGCATGCAAGTTCAAAGAAATAAATTAGATGTCCCATTGTTTCTTCACTTAAGTTTTCTACATTTATTAGGATGTTTGGAACTCTTCCGTCTACATGTGCTTTCATTGTTCCTTCCATTGCCTTTTTGTTTACGAAATCCATTGTTTTTCCTGCTAAATAATTTAATCCGTCTAAATTGTCTGCTTCTTCTTTTATTGTGAAATCAGCTGATGTTTTTTCAATATTTATCACTGTTTCAAAAAGATTTCTTCTTCCGTCTTGGATATATTGTCCCATAGAATGTAAATCTGTTGTAAAGTCTACTCCTGCTGGGAATATTCCTTTTCCGTTTTTTCCTTCACTTTCACCAAATAATTGCTTCCACCATTCTGTGAAATAATGCATTTTTGGTTCATAGTTAACTAATATTTCAATATTTTTATCTGTTCTATAAAGTAAGTTTCTTGCAACTGCATATTGGTAGCATTCATTATATTTTAGGTTGCTATCTGTATATTTATCTTGTGCTTCTTTTGCACCTTGCATTAATTTATCTATATCAATTCCTGCAACTGCAATTGGTAAAAGTCCTACTGCTGTAAGTACTGAATATCTACCACCAATATTATCTGGTACAACAAATGTCTCATATCCTTCTTCATCTGATAATTCTTTTAAGGCTCCTTTTGCTTTATCTGTTGTAACATATATTCTTTTTCTTGCTTCTTCTATTCCGTATTTATTTTCTAGTATTTCTCTAAATATTCTAAATGCTATTGCTGGTTCCGTTGTAGTTCCTGATTTTGATATTACATTAATAGAAAAATCTCTATCTCCAATTAATTCTATCATATCTGAAATATAGTTAGGACTTATATTGTTTCCTGCATAAAGTATTTGTGGTGTTTCTCTTTTTGCATAGTTATAAAAAGAATTTGTTAGAGCTTCTATAACCGCTCTTGCTCCTAGGTATGAACCTCCTATTCCTATGCAAACAAATACTTCTGAATTTTCTTTAATTTTTTTTGCTGCTTGTTTTATTCTTTTAAATTCTACTCTATCATAATTAGTTGGAAGTTCTATCCAGCCTAAAAAATTATTTTCATTATTTGGATCTTTGCGTAAAATTTTATTAATTTCAGCAACTTCTTCTTTATAGCTTAATATCTCATCCATACTTAGGCTTGTATTTTCCAAATTTACTTTTATATTTGACATTTTGTTTACCTCCTACTTATCCTAAAGTTTATCCTCTATGCATTCTCTTTAATTACTGGTATAATTTGTTTCTTTCTAGAAACTACCCCAGGTAAAAATGCTCTATTATCTTCTAATTTTACATTAAACGCTTTTTCTGCGATTTCCTTCTTATTTCCAAGTACTATTGCCTCAGAATTGCTATTAATTATATCTGTAATTGCAAATAAGAATAAATCTATATTATTTGCTTTTATAAATGCGTTTATTGCATTTTCTATTTCTTCTTTTCCTTTTAATACATCCTCTATGCAAGCTGTATTAACTTGTGCAACTTGGAATTTCATTCCATTTGCTTCAAATTCTTTTGAATCTAAGTTTATTAATTCTTCTGCTGTAAAATCACTTAAGTCTGTTCCTGCTTTTAGCATTTCCATTCCGTATTTTTCTATGTCTATATCTGCGATTTTTGCAAGTTCTTTTGCTACTTCTTTATCCTTTTCTGTACATGTAGGAGATTTGAATAATAATGTATCTGAAATTATTGCACTTAGCATAAGTCCTGCAATTGCTTTTTCTATTTCTATTTTATTCATCATATATAATTCGTAAAGTATTGTAGCTGTACAACCTACTGGTTCTGCTATGTAGAATAATGGTGTTGATGTTTCAAAGCCTGATATACAATGGTGGTCTACTACTTTTAAAATATTTGCTTTTTCTATTCCGTCTACACTTTGTGCAAAACTATTGTGGTCTACTAAAATTACATTTGCTTTTTCTTCTATTTTTTCTAATAGCTCTGGTGCTTCTAATTTAAAATAGTTTAATATAAATTCTGTTTCTTTGTTTACTTTTCCAAGTCTGTATGCTTTAGCTCCTGTGTTTCCCATTTTTCTTTCTAAATTTTCCATTACAATGCTTGATGTAATTGTGTCTGTGTCTGGACTTTTGTGTCCGAAAATAAATACTTTTTCCATTTTTATTTCTTTCCTTTCTATATTATTTGATTTTTGTTACTGTCTCTAGTGCTAGTTTTATCATTTTATCTAATGAGGTTTGTCTATCTTCTGCACTTACACCTTGCTTTTCTTTTGGTACATCTGTTACTGTTAAAATGCAAGCTGCCTTTTTTCCTTCTCTTTCAGCATTATAGAATAGTGCAAATGACTCCATTTCTGATGCGATTAGCTCTATATCTTTTGGTGCACGTTTTATTACTGCTTCTTTGTCTGGTAGATATAAGTCAAAGCATTCATTGCAAAGCACTGTACCCTTGACATAAGCTATTTTTTCTTCTTTTGCTGTTTCTTCAATAGCGTTATTTAAGCTTCCGTTCAGATATTGCTATGTTGCATTTCTTACTGTCAAATGTATAAGCATAGTTGCTTTCTGTATATGATTTATCAACTAATATTATGTCATATAGGTTTAGTTTGTCTGAAAATGCTCCACATGAGCCAATTCGTATTATGTTTTCTACATCATAGAAGTGATATAGTTCATACGAATATATTCCCATGCTTGGTATGCCCATACCATGTGCCATGATAGATATTCTTTTCCCTTTGTACATTCCTGTATAGCAGTACATCCCTCTTATTGTGTTTACAAGTTTATAATCTTCTAGGTAGTTTTCTGCTATAAGTTTTGCTCTAAGTGGATCTCCTGTCATGATAACTGTTTTGGCAATTTCGCCTTTTTCTGCTTCGTTATGTGGTGTCAAAAGAAATCAAACTCCTTTCTTTTGTTAATATGCACATATTATATATCATTATGTATATATTTTTCAAGAGTTTTTGAGAAATGGAAAAAAAAAGATAAAAATATGACCTTAACGAATATAACTAAAAATTTATGAACATTTGCGCCTGTGAAATTTTGAATGCTATAATTTCTTGCTAAAATAAATGAGGGATGTTCACGTAGATTTTGCAAAGCAAAATCTTACAAAGTGAAAGAGGCTCATTTATTTTAGTTTAGAATTTAAGCATGAAAAATTGAAACCTAGCAAATGAGAATAAATTTTAGTTATATTCGTTAGGGTTTTTAGTTTGCAATTATTTTTTCTATATTTCCTATGCTATATAATGGTATGTTTATAAGCCATTCTTCTTTTCTGTAACTAGACATAGAGGTTCTTACATTAATTTTTGTGTTATATTTTTGTACAAATGATTTTAAACTTTTAGACTGTAAGTTTTCATTTGCCTTTACTTCTATAGGGACATTATTACCATCTATTTGTGTTATGAAGTCTATTTCAGCTGTTCCTGTATCAGATGACCAATAAAAAGTATCTAAATTTGTACATTCTTTTATTTGGCATAAAACATATTGTTCTGTTAAACTGCCTTTAAATTCTTGAAATACTTCGTTTCCTTCTAATAATGTTTTAGCATCTACTCCAGCCATTGCAGTTAATAGTCCAACGTCTAACAAGTATAACTTAAATGCATTGAAATCTTGATATGCTGATAATGGTATTTTTGCTGTATTTACTCTATTTACTTGATAAATTAACCCACAGTCTATGAGCCATGATAATGCTATTTCATATTCTCTAGCTCTTGCTCCTTCTCTTATCAATCCATATATAAATTTTTTATTTTCTTTTGCAAGCTGTGTTGGTATATTATTCCATAGTTGTCTAATTCTTGGTACAATATTAGTTGGAGCATGTTTTGAAAAATCTTGTTCATATGCATCTAATAGTTTTTTCTGTATTTTTCTAGTTTCATTTAAGTCTTTGTGTTCTATATATGCATTAACTACTTCTGGCATCCCGCCAACATAATAATATATTTTTAGATATTCTTTTAATTTTGTTTCAAATACAGTAATCATATCAAAATCATTACTTTTTAATAATTTCAATAATTCATTTTCTCCTAATGCTTCTAAAAATTCAAAAAAGCTAAGCGGTGTCAAATCTAGGAAATCTACTTTGCCAACTGGAAATGATGTTCCTTCATGTATTGCCACTCCTAAAAGAGAACCTGCTGATATTATGTGGTATTCTCTTGCATTTTCACAAAAATATTTTAATGCTTTTAATGCCTTTGGCGTTTCTTGTATTTCATCTAGAATTATTAAAGTATTTTCTGCTTCTATCTTTACACCAGATTCTATTTTTAGCCCTTGTATTATTCTATCTATGTCAAAATCTTCTTCGAAAAGTTTATTCATCCTTGAATTATCATCAAAATTAATATATGCACATTTTTGATAATATTTTTCTCCAAACTCCTTCATTAGCCATGTTTTTCCAACTTGTCTTGCACCTCTGATTATTAGTGGCTTTCTGGTTTCTGAGTTTTTCCATTTTTTTAATTCTTCTATTTTTTCTCTATACATATAATCACATCCTTAGCTTTGGGGTATATATATTATAGCATTATTACGTACAAAAGTCAAAGGACTTTTGTGCAAAGTTTCACATTTTCCTAACGACTTTTTGTCGTATCTTACACATTTTGGTTATGAGTTGTTAAAAAAGATGGTTCTAATAAAAAATACTCCGGGTCTACTTTTTATTATATAATAGATAGAAAAACTTTGTGCTCTTTTTATTATATAATAATTTTTTATTATATAATAGATAAAGAGAAAGCCAAGTAAATATATTTAAAATTTATTCTCATTTGTTAGGTTTCAATTTTTCATGCTTAAATTCTAAGCTCAAATAAATGAGCCTCTTTCACTTTGTAAGATTTTGCTTTGCAAAATCTACGTGAACATCCCTCATTTATTTGAGCAAGAATTTATAGCCTTCAAAATTTCACAGTCACAAATGTTCATAAATTTTAATATATTTACTTGGCCTTAATATTTTTGTCTTTTATTTTGCTGTAATGCTATATGGGTCTGAAGATGTTCCAGAACCTGTTGCTCCTATATTTACTTTAGATAAGTTAATTTCAACTAAAGGTCTAATTGCATATGAATATCCATTACCATTATAATCATTATCATTGTAATACAATGATCCCGCACTAGTTTTTCCTTTCTCTACACTGCTAATTCTAAAATATATATACCTATCATTATAACTCGTACAACGTGATGCCAACCAGTATCCATTTAAGTATGAAGTTGTACCTGGTTTATAAATAAATAATTCTAAATACTTAGGTGTCATATAATTTAT
>CALXJN010000111.1 GCA_944388635.1 uncultured Clostridia bacterium | reverse complement strand
TAATATCTATTCATATTCTATCACTTTTAGAATAGAATTTAGTAAAAGAATTCAATTTGTGAGAAAGGAAATATGTATGGATAAAAATGTTGATTATAGCGGATTTTCACCTTACGATAATTTAGGTTTTGAGCCTAATATGAATGATCCTATGTTTAATCCTATGTTACAATATGAGCAAGCTTATATGTATTATAGGTATTTATGTATGCAACTTGATTATAAGATTAA
Source organism: uncultured Clostridia bacterium (assembly GCA_944388635.1). Lineage (GTDB taxonomy): Bacteria > Bacillota > Clostridia > TANB77 > CAG-508 > JAAWPK01. The sequence continues at coordinate 22,848 of CALXJN010000111.1, read as the reverse complement.
GTGCAAGGAGTATGAAAGAATGAACTCTAAGGATAATAGGAGAATTGAGTAAGCTTCAATTCTCCTTTAACAAATTACTGCACGCAATTTTCATCTGGCACATAATACTTTGTACCTAGCATTTCGTCTGGTAAATATTGCTGGTCTACTACATGTCCCGGATAATCATGTGGATATTTATATCCGTTACTATAACCAAAATTTTGCATATCTTCAACTGGTGCATTCCTTATATGCATTGGTATTTCACCTGTTTCTTTTGTATTTACATCTTCTATCGCTTTATTAATTGCTAAATATGATGCATTCGATTTTTTTGAAGTTGCAACATATACTGCTGCTTCTGCAAGTATTATTCTTCCTTCTGGCATTCCTACCATATTTACTGCTTGCATTGCTGCATTTGCAACAACTAATGCATTTGGATTTGCCATTCCTACATCCTCTGATGCTGCAATCACTATTCTTCTCGCTAAGAACATCGGATCCTCTCCTCCTGCTATTGCTCTTGCAAGATAGAATATCGCTGCATCTGGATCGCTTCCTCTCATTGATTTTATAAATGCACTTATATTATCATAATGACTATCCCCGTTTTTATCAAATATTACTTTTCTATTTTGTACACATGCTTTTGCTATTTCATCAGTAATATTGATTATTCCGTTTGCATCCATTTTAGTTGTAAGTACTGCAACTTCTAGACCGTTTAATGCATTTCTTACGTCTCCACCAGATGTCTCTGCAATTTTTCTCAAAGTCGAATCCTCGATTTTTACATTGAAGTTCTTAAGCCCCTCTTCTCTTTCTAATGCATTTTTTAATACCTTGAATACATCATCTATGGTAAGTGGTTCTAATTTGCACACCATTGACCTTGAAATTAAAGCTTTGTTTACTTCAAAATATGGGTTTTCTGTTGTTGCTCCGATTAGTATTACAGTTCCATTTTCTACGAATGGAAGAAGTGCATCTTGTTGGAGCTTATTAAACCTATGTATCTCATCGATAAATAATATACATCTTCCTGCTGGATTAAGCAAAAGATTTTGTGTTTCTTCTATTATCTTTTTTATGTCTGCAACTCCTGAAGTTACTGCATTTATCTTATAGAATTTTGTTTTAGTCGTATTACTAATTACTCGTGCAAGAGATGTTTTCCCACAACCTGGTGGTCCCCATAAAATAATGCTTGATAATCTATCGGCTTTTATTGTTCTGTATAAAATTTTATCTTTTCCAAGAATATGCTCTTGTCCGACATATTCTTCTAATGTTTTTGGCATCATTCTATATGCCAATGGCTTACTCATATCCATATATGATACTTCCCTTCATTTAATCTCTTCCTAAAAGTGTAAGTCCCTTTCTTATTATGTCTTCTACAGATAAATCTTTTAAATCTTCTTTTTCAAATACCTTTTCTATTTCTTTCTTGTTATATCCAAGCACTTGCAAAGCTGATATTGCCTCTTCTACATTTTCGGTTAACTCTATTGTCTCTTTTACTTCACTATCGTCTTTTGTAACTCCGTCTAGCTCTATCTTCATTTTATCTTTTAACTCTAATATCATTCTTGCTGCTGTTTTTTTGCCTATTCCTGGAATTTTAGTAAGTTTAGCATCGTCGTTTGTGATTACTGCTAATGCAAATTGATGTGGCTCTATATTTGCAAGTATTGTTAAAGCTGATTTTGCGCCTATTCCGCTTGTTTGTATAAGTAATTCAAACATTCTTAATTCTTCGCTTGTTAAAAAACCGTATAAACTTATATTGTCTTCTCTAACATAATAATATGTATGTATTTTAACATTGTCTCCTATATTTCCTACTTTTTCTATTGCATTCTGTGGCATAAATATTTTATATCCGGACTCCTGCTGTTTCTACAACAACTGAGTCATTTAATTTCATTTCTAAACTTCCTTTAATATATGCTATCATTTTTGTCTCCTTTAATCAAAATATTCGCTTATTTCTTTTAAATCTTTAAAATTTCCTTGTCTTAATACCTCATAAACTATTATTGCAACTGAGTTTGATAAATTTAATGAGCGAAGTTCATTTTTCATTGGTATTCTTATTGTATTATCTATATATTTTTTCAAAAGTTCTTCTGGTAAGCCTTTTGTTTCTTTTCCGAATAAAATAAAAACTTCATCCATTTGGCTAAAATCCACATCTGAATAGCAATGTTTTGCTTTTGTCGTTGCAAAAAACATGTTGTTATCTTCTGGCTTATATTTTTCTAAAAATTTATTCAATGAATCATGTTCTTCTATTTCTAGCTTGTCCCAATAATCTAAGCCTGCTCTTTTTAGGTATTTATCTGAAATACTAAATCCCAGAGGATATACTAGATGAAGTTTTGCACCTATTGCTGCACAAGTTCTTGCGATATTTCCTGTATTTTGTGGAATTTCTGGTTCTACCATTACTACATTTATTTTCATGTTTTTCTTCCTTTTCTAAATCGTTATATTAAATATATTCATTACAATTCCTGTAACTGCTCCTAAAGTAAACAGTATTGCAACTATTTTTACATTTTCTTTTACATCTTTATTTATTCTAAATAGCATAAGTATACCTGTTCCTGCATTTACTAAGAGTCCTGCAATTAATGAGCCAAAAGTAATTATTCCTGATAAATATAACTCTGTTATTATTACTGATGAAGCACAGTTTGGTATAAGTCCTATAAGAGACGCAACTATTGGTTCAAATATTGATGCTCCTTGCATAAAGCTTTTTAGTGTATCTTCTCCAACAATTTCTATAATGAAATTTATTATAAATGTTAGAATTAATATGTAAATAAAAATATTTATTGTATGCTTTAGTGCTGATATAAATATTCCCTTTTCACAATGGCAATGTTCCTCTTCACATATATCTACTATTTTATTTTCAACTTCTTTGTTTTTATTTTTAATATTTATTATTAAATCTATTAAAAATCCATAAACCATACCTATTGCAAATTTTATTGCAAGTATTGTTAATATTATATTTATTGGAACTGCTCTTGATATAAGTATTGGGAGCATTTCATCTGAAGTAGATAAGTATACTGCAATTAATGTTCCGAGTGTGATTATTCTTGCTGCATAAAGATTAGTTGCTGCAACTGAAAAGCCACATTGTGGGAATATCCCAAATAAGCTTCCTATGGCTGGTCCGAATTTACCTGCTTTTTTTATTTTTTCCTTTGATTTATCACTGATTTTATGTTCTATATATTCCATTATTAGATATACTATGAATAAAAAAGGCAATAGTTTTATGCTATCTGTTAGTGTGTGCTCTAATGTATGTAAAAGTATATGCATCATATTATTTTTTCTCCTAAACTATATTTTTAACCTTTATATTTTAGCACATTTTATCCAAAAAAGCAAGTTTACATAAGCTTGTTCTTTTGTAATAACAAGGCTCGAGATTTCTCTCAAGCCTTCATATATATATATATGAAATATAAAGTTCTATTTTAGCGCGTTGTCAATGGGGGACGGTTCTGGTTGACAATGCAACTAAAAACAACTAGATTTTTATGAATATTTGTGCCTGTAAAACTTTCTAAACATAGTTCTTGATTTTTTATCTCATAAATGATATTATTTTAATTATAGAGAAAATTTTTAATTATCTTATTACAATTAAATTTAGTAAATAGAATAAAAAGTTTTATAAAATAATTTAATTTTTATGATTTATATACAAAGGAGAAAATTATGTTTACGCCAGATATTGATTTTTATAGTCCTACTAATTTAAAAGCATATAATTTAGACCAGGCTATGCGCTACCAACTTAATATGCTCGAGAATTTGGATCCATTTACTAGAAAACATAGTGAAAATGTTGCAAATTTAACTTGTAGAATGTGTGAATATTTGCATGCAAAGAAGCTTTTTACAATACATGCGACTATTTGTGCTTATCTACATGATATTGGTAAAATTTTTATTCCACCTGAAATACTTAATAAACCAACTATGCTTACAGATGCTGAATTTGAAATTATGAAAACTCACACAACTATTGGATATAATATGTGTATGAAAGATTTAAAGCTTAGACCTTATGCTGGTGGAGCTCTTTATCATCATGAATGTTTAAATGGAACTGGTTATCCTAATGGTTTAACTAAAAAGGATATTCCATTCTATGCACAAATTATTCATATTGCTGATGTTTATGATGCAATTGTTACAAAAAGGCAATATAAGACTCACATTAATATATCTGAAACATTAAGACTTTTATTAAAAGATGCTGAGCCTTCTGTTCAATCTCTAGCTTTGGATACTCTATCTACTCAGTCAAAATATGGAAAAATTAATATAAAAGTCCTAAGAATATTATTCAAAGTTGTTATTGATGATACTTATTATGAAATTTCATGTACTTTAGAGTATATTAAATATTTGCAAGATCAAATTAAAAGGTTAAACAAAATATATAAATATGAAATGAAAGCTAATAATGCAAAAAAAGATTCTGATAAAGAATATTATAGAGAATGTATGAGACTTTTATTTGACCAAGGTGAAAACTTTGAAAATTATCATCATATAGAATATGAATATGAAGAAGCTTTGAAAACTCGAAAAGAAGTAGTAAATAAGCTTTATAGAGAAATTGATATTATTAAACATTTAGAAAAGCAATAGAAAATTCTATTGCTTATTCTTCTAATCCAAAGCTTACACCTAATGCATTATTTATTTGATTTATTATATTACTGTCATCTATATGGCCGATTTTTTCTTTTAATCTACTTTTATCGATTGTTCTTATTTGCTCTGCAAGTACTATAGAATCTGACTTTAGCCCATTATTTTGAGAACCTATTTCTATATGTGTTGGGAGTTTAGTTTTCCCTGTTTGCGATGTAATTGCAGCAGCAATAACAGTTGGGCTATATTTATTTCCTGTATCATTTTGTATTATTAATACTGGCCTTATTCCTCCTTGTTCTGAACCAACTACTGGACTTAAATCTGCGTAAAACATATCTCCTCTTTTTATTATCATATTATTTTCACTCCTACTATTACATATATTTTCAGATATATTTTAACTATTAGTCTTTTATTTGAGATACATCAGTTTTCAAGCATTTCTTCTTGACTTGTTTTATTTACTTTTATCTCTTTATATAATATGTAAACTGTCCTATTTTGGTTAATATCTAAAATTTCCATTTTAGTTGGCAAATTAGTTGTTTTATCTATATAGATTTTTTTGTATTTTTCATATTTATTCGTACTTTTATCTAATTTTATTTTTATAGTTTTTTCTTTTGCTTGTTCTGTTTCTTCTATTTCAGTAGCACTTTTATATTCTTCAAGAAATTGAATTAAACTTAATGAATTTCCATTTATATTTTTATACTTATCATAAGTCTTCTTTAGACTTAATCTTTTGTCCTCTATGATAAGTTTTTCACCTTCTAATATGGTTGTTAATCCTTTAAGATTTTCAGGCTCTAAAATTTCTTGTTTAAGCATATTTGGTTCTAAATATTTTTGTTTTATTATATATTTATTTGTATTTTTATTACTATATACTTCTACTTCGATAGTTGCTTCATAAGACTTAATATTTAAAATATCATTGGCATCTGATTTATTTATATTATTTCCTGAATTTGATAATTTATAAGCGATTTGAGCAAAAATAATTATAATTAATAATATAATAAAAGCTAATATAAAAGTTTTCTTTTTCATAAATACCTCTTTTAAAAAAAATAGAAAGATACAAATTATCTTTCTATTTATATATTCCTATTTAATTAAAGTATTCTGTTAAAGTTTTTATAAGTTCCTCTTCTTTTTCTATTTTATTAACTCTATCTCTAATTATAGCTCCATTTTGCATTCCTTTTGTATACCATGCAATATGTTTCCTCATTTCTCTTATTCCGGTATATTCTCCCTTTTCTTTTATTTCTAAATTTATATGTTTGATTATAATATTCAAAATTTCACTTTTTTCTCTTTTTCTTGGCATTTCTCCCTTTTCTAAATAATTTATTATATCTTCAAATATGTATGGTTTTCCGGAGTGCACCTCTTGCAATCATTATTCCGTCTGCTTTTGTATATTCGAGCATTTTTAGTGCATCTTTTTCATTTTTTATATTTCCATTTCCTATTACTGGAATATTTAAAATTTCTTTTAATCTTTTTATAGAATCTAAATCACATTCTCCCGAAAAATATTCTTGCCTTGTCCTTCCGATGTAGTGTTATTGCTTGTACTCCGACCTTTTCTAGTCTTTTCCCAAGTTCTTCATACACAATATGCTTATCATCCCAGCCTTTTCTTATCTTAACTGTTACAGGCTTTGAAACTGTATCTACAACTTCTTTTGCAATATTTACAGCTAAATCTATATCTAGTAATAATTTACTACCGTCACCATTTTTTACAACCTTTGGTGCAGGACATCCCATGTTTATATCTATTATATCAGCTATATCTTCTACATATTTACTTGCAACTTTCATAGCTTCTATATCACTTCCAAATATTTGTACAATAATTGGTCTTTTTTCCCCTTTTGTATTTAATAAAAGCTTTGTTTTTTCATCTCCATACATTAATGCTTTTGCGCTCACCATTTCCGTACAAACTGCACCTGCTCCAAAGCTTTTACAGATAACTCTAAAAGGCAGGTCTGTAATCCCTGCCATTGGTGCAAGTATTAAATTATTTTCTAGCTCCACATCTCCAATTTTTAATTTATGCAAAAACATTTTAATTTCTCCTATTAATAACTACTTTGAGAAAAACAAGTAACACTCTCTAAGTGTCTAATTTGTAAAAAAACAAACAATTCTTTTATATAAGTCACTTCGAAAAAGAAACAAGTATTGCTCTCCAAGTGTCTAATTTGCAAAAGAAAGAAACAATTTCTTTTATACAAATTAATTCGAAAAAGAAACGAGTATTGCTAGGCGGACGAATTTGAAATGAATGAGGCGTGCTTGTTGCACGTTGATTTCATTTCAAATGAAGTCCAACAACGCAAGACGAAGTTTATTTTTCGAATTAGTCGATGAAGATAGCCTTCTTACGCCTCATACTAACATTCAAAAGAAGTCCAATACAAATAAAATTTGTAATCAAAGAACTACCTCCATAACTTACAAATGGAAGTGGCACTCCTGTTATTGGGAGTAATCCCATTGTCATTCCTATATTTTCTATCATATGAAAAGCAAATATACCGCGCAATTCCTATTGCAATATATCCTCCTATATCATCTTTTGCGGTTTTAGCAACATAGATTGCTTTAGTAATCATTATTACATACAATACTATAACAAGTGCTGCAATTATAAATCCCATTTCTTCTCCAATAACAGAGAAAATGAAGTCTGTTGTCTTAGGATATAAATATCCTAGCTGTGTCTGATTTCCCATAAGTATTCCCATTCCTACTAGTCTTCCTGAACCGATTGCGATTTTTGATTGTATTAAGTTATATCCTGCTCCTCTTGGATCTAATTCTGGATTTAAAAAGACATCTATTCTGGTTTTTGCATGGTCTGGAAGTACAAAGAAATATAATGCTGGAATTGCTATAGCTGCAACTAAAATTACGGCAATCACATATTTTTTATCTATTCCCGCAGCAAATAACATAAAAGCAATTGCAACAATAAATGCCATAACTGTTCCATAATCTGGTTGTAGTACTATTAATCCCATTGGAATTCCTGCAATTAATAATACTAAGCCAAGTTTCCAAATCTTGTTTATCTCTGTTTTATCTCGATTTTGAAGCTTAACAATTATATATGCTAAGAAAATTATTAATATAATTTTAGCAAATTCGCTTGGTTGTATTCTTAATGTTTCTGAAACTCTAAACCAACTGCTAGCTCCGTTTATCGGTTCTGTAAATAAAACTGCTATGAGCGCAATAAGCGCCAGTCCATATAGTACTGGTGAGATTTTAGCTATTAAATTATAATCTATAAATATTATGATTATCATAATAGGAATACTTATTAGTGCCCATAGAATCTGCTTTTGAAACTCTTCATGCTCAGTATCTTGAGTCGCAGAAAACAGAGCAACAAGTCCTATACACAGTAATATTAAGCAACAAATAAGTATTCCCCATTCTGTATTTTTTAACATTTTTTTATTCATTTATAAACCCTCTTTAATCATTACTAACTGCTTCTGCTTTCTCTTCTTTAGGTTCATCTTTTTCTTCTGTTTCTTTATTTTCCTCTTTGCTTGCTTCTTCTTTGTTTTTGTCTTCTGTTTTTTCTTCTTCTATACTTTCTTCTTTATTTTCTTTTTCAACTTCTTTATGTTTTTCTCTTACGACATCATCTTTTATACTAAGTATTGGAATGTTTGCATATAATGCTGGTGCACCATTTGTACCGTCATCATTTTGCTTATTTGTCATTCTAACATCTATCGCTGACTCGTCTACGTCTATATACTTTTTGATAACTTCTATAATTTCTTGTTTCATTAATTCTAAAAAGTCTGCTGATACATTTGCCCTATCTTGCATTAATACTAAATGTAATCTTTCTTTTGCTGTATCTTTTGAATTATTACTCTTTTTATCTGTTTTTCCGTTTATTCTTAAAAAAATTTATAATGTTCTCAAACATTGCAATTCCACCTTCGTTTATATTTTTCTATTTCTTACTAAATATTCTTTTTATTTTAGCAAATAATCCTTTTTCTCTTCCTGGTATAGTAACTTCAATATTTTCTCCTAATATTCTCTTTGCAATTTCTCTATACGCTTTTCCTGAAGGTGCTTTTTTGTTTGATATTACTGGTTCACCTTTATTTGTTTGCGTTATTATATATTCATCATCTGGTACAACACCTGTTAGTTCTATTGAAAGAAGATCAACTATATCTTCTACATCCATCATTTCGCCTTTTTTTACCATATTAGGTCTAAGTCTATTTATTACTAGTTCAGAATTCTTTATATCTGATGCTTCAAGAAGTCCAATAATTCTATCCGCATCTCTTATTGCTGAGATTTCAGCGGTTGTTACAACTATTGCTCTATCTGCTCCTGCAACAGCATTCTTAAATCCTTGTTCTATTCCTGCTGGGCAGTCTATTAATATGTAATCAAAATTTTCCTTTAAATTTTTTGTAAGTTCTCTCATTTGCTCTTCATTTACAGCACTCTTATCTCTTGTTTGTGCTGCTGGCAACAAAAATAATTCATCATATCTTTTATCTTTTATTAGAGCTTGTCTTAATTTACATCTTCCTTCTACAACATCTACTATATCATACACTATTCTATTTTCTAATCCCATTACAACATCAAGATTTCTAAGTCCAATATCAGTATCAACTAGTGCAACTTTCTTTCCTTCTAATGCTAGTGATGCTCCTAAATTTGCTGTTGTAGTCGTTTTACCAACTCCGCCCTTTCCTGATGTTATTACTATAACTTCTCCCATTTTTAATCCTTTCCTTTCTTAAGGTCTATATTTCTTAAATATTAGATAAAAAAGCAAAAGTAAGACATGTTAAAAATCTCTCTTTTATTTTTTAATCTTATCTTTTGCTTATGTTTTTTATATTTACTTACACTATATTACTATAGTTGGTTCACTTACTCCTTCATATATTTCGTCTATTCTATTTGCATCTTCTCCATATATATCTTTTATTCTTTGTTCTGCTTGTAAAACTGTAACTTGATAATTTGTACTTGTCCAATATAAATTTACAAGTATTGTCATACAGAATATAAATGCAACTATTACAAATACTGTAATTGAACCATTTTCTGACTTCAATTTTTTCATATGTTTTTACCTCTCTATAATCTTAAGAAAAACTATTTCTGTCTTTTTACGCTTAATATTATATCCTATATATTGCTTTTATTCAAGTTTTTTAAAATATTTTTTTGATTTTTTTCGATTAATTTATGTATCCTTTCGAATACATACTGTCTTCTATTTCTCCTATTCTTTTTATTATTGATGTTATAAGTGGTAGCAATATATAATTCGGCTTTTTTATTATATTCTTCAAATTTACCTCAAATCCTTTTGATTTTAATGAATTTTTTAGTTCTTCTATTTCTTTTTGTATTATAGGTATAAATGTTATTCCTATACATACAATTATTCCTATTTCTCTTGAATCAATTTTAAAAATTTTTAATGGACTTAAAAGTTTTTCAACTACAAATTGTAATTTATTAGGAGTAATTCTTTTTGAAAAAATGTATGTCATGTTGCATACAAGTATTAATCTAACCATGATTAAACTTCCGTATTGAATTCCGCTAATTAGCATATTTATGCTTGCTGTAAAAATTATAAATGGCATTATTTTTAAAACTGCCATAATTATATTTTTTAAATTTTGTTTTAAAACTAGTGCAAGTAATAGATTTAACACAAAAAGAATTCCCAAAACTATATAATTTTTTATAAAAAATACAATAATTGTATATGCTAAAAATAATATAAATTCTATTATATGTCTCAACTTTGTTCTCCCTTACATTAATTCCTCTAAGTTTATTTCTATTCCTTTTTCTTTTAATCTTTGCATTATTTCAACTGTTTTTGGTATTTGAATTCCTTTTTCTTTTAGAAAATCTATATTTTCTAAAAGTTCTTCTCTTCTAAATTCTTTAGCAATCTTTCCATTTTCTAGTACTATTATTCTATCTGATATAAATATTTCGTCAATAATATTGGTTATATATATAATTGTATAACCTAAATTTTTAAGTTCATTTACAATATTTTTAATTTCTTCTTTTCCTTCTGGATCTAGCATTGCAGTTGGCTCATCCATTACAATGTATTTAGGTTTTACACTTAAAACTCCTGCTATTGTTATTCTTTGTTTTTGGCCTAAAGATAATTCATATGCTTCTTTATCTATATAATTTTCCATTCTGACTTGTTTTAATGCTTCTTTTATTCTTTCTTCTTTATTTTCTAACTCTAAATTATCAAGTGCAAATATTATATCATCATGTACATTATTAAATATTATTTGATTCTCTGGATTTTGAAATACTATTCCGTATAGTTTTTCTTAAATTTATAAATTCTTTTTTATTCTTTGTATCAATATTATCTACTAATATTTCTCCGATTACTTGGTTTTGTAATTCCTGATATTAATCTTGCAAGAGTAGACTTTCCAGAGCCATTTTTTCCAATTATACTTATAACTTCTCCTTCTTTTATTTGCAAATTAATATTTTTTAGTACTTCTTTTCCATTTTTATATTTAAAACCTAAGTTTTTTATTTCTATCATTAAAACCCACCTAATTTTAAATAAATTCTAATACATCACTATATACATAAAAGCTACCGTATTATCATTATTATTTCGTCTTTGTATTTAGTTTCTGCAATGTTTATCGCATTTTTCAATTCTTCTTTATATATGTTTTTAGTTAAATATTTTTTAGCCTCATTATATAAATCTTCTTTATTTACATATCTATCTTTGTCATTTCCTGTTGTAAAAAAGAATATTCCTTCCTTATCCTTAGTTATAATTTCAATAACTTTTCTATAATCTTTTGTTTTCAATAATGATACAATATATACCTTTTCCTTATCTGGATAATACATATTTATTGTATTTGTTAGATTATTTATGGCATTTTCATTATGCCCACCATCAAATATAATTTTAGGATTTTCTTTTATTGTTTCAAACCTTGCCTTATGTATAACTGTACTTAGTCCTTTTCTTACCGCTTCTTCCTTTATTTGATACCCTTTATTTTTTAATATTTCTACACATTCTAATGCAATTGCAGCATTATATATTTGACATTTTCCTTTTAAATTTATTTTTATATTTTTATATTTTTTATAGTCAATTTTCTGATATTCTTCATCAAACACATAATTTTCTACATCTTCAGGATTTATTAAGTGAAGCTTGCTATTTTTCTTTTCAAATTCTTTTTTTATTATATCTGTTACTTTATCTTGATAGCATTCTATTACATCATTATTTGGCTTTATAATTCCTGCTTTTTGCATTGTAATTTCTTCTATTGTTTTTCCTAATATATCAACATGGTCAAGTCCTATATTTGTAATTATCGAAATTAGACCATTAGCTATATTAGTACAGTCATATAATCCTCCAAGCCCTGTTTCTAAAACTACGAAATCACATTTTTGTCTTGCATAATATATTAGAGCAAGTGTTGTTATTACCTCAAATTCTTTAACTGGTATATCATGTTCTTTATTATATATCTCCACTTTTTTAGAAATTTCTTCTAAAATATCACTCATTTCTTTGTCTGTAATTTCTTCATTATTTACAGTTATTCTTTCATTATACCTTATTAGATGTGGAGAGATATACTTTCCAACTTTATAACCTGCATTTACTAAAATATTATTTATCATCTCACATACGCTACCCTTTCCATTAGTTCCAGCTATGTGAATAAACTTTGTTTTTTTATGTGGATTTCCAAACTCTTCCATAAAAAATTTCATAGCATCTAAACTTGGATCTTTGGTAACTGCATCAAACTTTCTTAAATATTTTTCTATATCCATTTTATTCCTTCCTTTAGTCATATAAATATTTTTTAGTTAATGGTCTTAAGGCATTTACTAATACAAATATTGTAATTATTTGTATTGGAAGCATTATGCTTTCAGCTGTAAGCCTTGTATAAAGAACCGCTAAAAATGCTTTTTCATACATTATAACTAACCATATTGAATTCATTAAAATATTTACAATTCCTATTACAAGTACACATGCAATTATCAATCTTATAATAAGCTCCTTATTTTTAAGTTCTTCGCCTTTTTTATAAAGTACTAATCCATAAATTAACCCTTTGCATGCAGCACTTATTGTAAATCCTATAAAATATGTTCCAAATGGAAATAAAAGCGCACCTATTAAATCCGCAAGTCCACATATTATAGCTGCATATTTAGGTCCTAGCCAAATTGCTGCAAGTATCATTGGTACAAAGCTAAATCCTATTGATAAAAGTGATGTGTTAAAAGATAAAAATCTTGAAAGCACAATTGTAAGTGCTAAAAGTAATGCTGATAAAATAATTTTCTTCATTTTTGATATTGTTTGCATAAAAAAACTCCTTTCATTAGAGCTCCATGAAAGAAGATTAAACATTGCATAAAAGATTAATTTCATGCAAGTTATATATTATATTTCTTCTAATTCATAGCGGAATGCAAAAACAAATAAGCAAGCAAATTAGCTCTTCCCTTACTATCAACTTCCCGTATAATAAGTCTTAACTATTTGTTTTTTACTCTATGCATAATATAATACACCTTTTTACATATTTCGTCAATTGTTTTATGTATATTTTTAAATAATTTGTTCTATATGATTAATTTTAGTTTCACCGATTATTTTCATATACTTCTATTGCATCAATCCTTGCATATGCTTCTTCTATTCTATTTATATACATAAAATATCTTGCTGCTTCATATATATGTCTTTGTTTTTCAAAATCTATCGCTTCTTTTGCTTCTCCATATTTTGTGCTTGTCCTTGTCTTTACTTCGACAAATATTATATTTTCATTGTTATGTGCAATTATATCTATTTCACCTTTCATGCATTTAAAATTTCTACATATTATTTTGTATCCTTCACTTTCCAAATACTTTATAGCTTCTGTTTCCCCATTTTTTCCCATTATCTGTTTTTGATTTTTCTTTTTCTTATTCTTCATTCCTAATTTTATATTTATTTCCCTCCTTTTTTATTAATCCTTCAAGTTCCATTAAAAATAGTTTTTCATAAACTTCTGTTATATTCATTTTTGTTTTTATGCTTATTTCTTCTGCACTTAATGTTTCATTTAGTATCATATATATTTCTCTATATTCTTTTTTAATGTTTGTATAATCATGTTTTTTGCTTTCTTTATAATCTCTACTTTTAATTTCGATATTTTTTATATTATCTATTCCATATTTTTCAAGTACATCACTTGGTGTTTGTGCAAGTATTGCTCCTTTTTTTATTAATGCATTTGTTCCGAATTCCTTTCCTATTTTTAATAGAACTTGGTATACAAAATACTAACTTTCCCTGTTCTTTTGCATATCTTGCTGTTATTGATGTCCCGCTCCTTTCCTCTGCTTCAACAATTAAAATTCCAAGACTTAATCCGCTTACTATTCTATTCCTTTTTCTAAATTTTTCAGAATCTGGTGTCATGCCTGGTGGATATTCACTAACTATTACTCCTTCTGTTTCTAATATTTTTCTATATACATTTATATTTTCTTTAGGATAGATATAATCGACTCCACATCCAAGCACTGCAATAGTTTTACCTTTTGCTTCCATTGCTCCGTATATGTGCACTTGCATCTATTCCTTTTGCAAGTCCACTAATAACTGTAAAATCATTTCCTGCAATATTTGAAGCAAACATTCTTGCATTTTCTTTTCCTTCTTTTGTGCAATCCCTTGAGCCGACTATTGCAATTCCTCTTTTATTTAAAATTTCTTTATTTCCTAACACATATAGCTTGCTTGGCGGATCATCTATTTTTCTTAAATTTATTGGGTATTCCAAGCTTTCTATTCCTATTTCTTGTATTTCCATATTAATCATTCCTTTTTAGTTATTTGAATATTTTTTATCTAAATTCTCATGCTTTATTACATAAAAAATATTTCTTATAATATAAAATTTTATTTTTCACATTTATTTTATTAATTTAGTGATTTCCTTAGGATAGAATTTTCCTAAATAGATTTTATAAATTATATTTGATTTATATAAAAATTTAAGTATATATTTTTTATAATACAAATGTCGTAATTTGTCAAGTAAAACTTTTCGACAAATTACGACAAAATTGATTTTTTGCACATATTCTAAAGAAAAATTGATGTGCTAATTATCCATTTGTTTTATATTTTTCTGCAACATTTGTTAAGTCAATTTCTGTTACATATTGTGTATATTCTTCTTTGAACTCACTGTTATCATTTCCATTAGAATCTTTGCTGCCTTCTGCTATAAAGTCATCCCATTCAAGAACATCAAAGGCATTTCTTGTAGTAGACTTTGTACTTAAATTTGCTTCCTCTTTTATTGTAACTGACTTTTCTTGTTCAACTTTACCTAAATTGTATATTGCAACTGCAGAACCTTGGTCATTTAAGCAATTAATTGTTCCACCTGTAATATTTAAGTTTAAGTGATTATCAAGTCCGTCTTTATCATATCCATAAGTTCCTGCAAATATGAATATTGCATCTGGAAGCCAAGCATTTCCTTGGTAATTATAATATTCACTTGGGCTATCTATGCTACTTGTAATTGAATTAATTGTTCCTCCATTTATTGTAATATCTCCCATTCTTGCACCAATACCACCGTTTATTGTACCGTTATTTATTGTTATTGTTGCAGGGCTTGGTATGTACATTGCAGGTCCATATGTACTTGTTAAAGTTCCTCCATTCATCTCAAACTCTAATTTACCTGTTGTTCCATTGCTTGTAACACATGAATAATATGCTTCAATGCTTCCACCATTCATAACTATTTTTCCATTATCTGAATATATTCCGTAATAATTTGAAGCATTTATTTTACCGTCTTCTAATATAAGTTCTCCTTCTTCTGCAACATATATTTTAGATGTTTCTCCTGAAAGATTTATTGCTCCATCATCAGAAGTATCATTTATTGTTAATTTTCCATTAACATTTAATTCTTGATTTTCCTTTATGTTCAATGTTTTTCCATTTAAATCTAATTTTACTTCTTCATCTTCTGGAACAAATACTGTTGTTTCCAATGTTATTGTCTCTTCTTCAGAATTTGCTAGTGCGTTTGTTAGTCCTTCTATTGTTGTTACTTCTGAGCCATTTGCAATAGCTTTACTTGTATAATATTGATGTTGTCCTTTTATTTTGTCAGTCATGTATGAGCCTTCATAATTAACTGTTGCTGTGTCAATAGAATCTACATCAACCCATACCACTGGTTTGTAATATTCTTCATCTGTCATTGTTATACTTGTTACATTTAATGTTCCGTCTGCAGCAACTTCAATTCCGCCCCAAACATTTCCTGAAACATTTACATTTTCTACAGTTACTTCTGACTTATCTCCTACAATTATTGCAGCCATTGCATTTGATAAGCTTAAATCTTTAACTGTTATTTCTGATTCAGCATATCCTAATTTTAAGATATAGTTATCACCATTTGGAACATATTCTGGTGTTCCAGATTTTGTTATTGCATATCCTTTACCGTCA
The DNA here is from genome assembly GCA_944388635.1 of uncultured Clostridia bacterium. Lineage (GTDB taxonomy): Bacteria > Bacillota > Clostridia > TANB77 > CAG-508 > JAAWPK01. The sequence goes on along the minus strand of CALXJN010000111.1, from coordinate 6,533 downwards.
ATTGTTAAACTTCTTGTTGCTATCAATGAAGCATTTACTTCAAATGTTCCTCCAAGTTCAATTATTTTGATTTCTGTATCTGCAACTGCATTATTAAATTCTTCTTCACTATTTACAACTGCTGTTTCTGATTTCCATTTTGCTTTTAATTCGATATTGCTTGTTACTTCTGTGTCAAAGTTATATTCTGTATCTCCTAAATACCAACCTTTAAAAATATAACCTGTTTTTGTTGGATCTGTTTCTGGCTTTGTAGCCTTTTGTCCTGATAATAATTTTTCAACTGTGTTTTCTGTACCATTATCAGCATTATATGTTACTGTATATAATGATGTATAATAATGATATTGTATGTTTCCTTCTTTATCAAACTCGTCCTTTGTTGCACCTTCATAGTTTACTACTGCTGACTCTAAATCAGCTGTGTCAACCCATACTACTGGCTTTTTATATGCTTCGTCTGTCATTGTTATACTATTTACATTTAATATACCATTCTTTGAAGCTTCAATTCCACCCCAAACATTTCCTGTAACATCAATATTTTCTACTGTTACTTCTACATTGCTTCCTACTAATATTGCTGCCATTGAATTTGTTAATTTTAAGTTTTTAACAGTGATTTTTGTTCCTTCTGCTCCGTATCCTAATTTAAAGATATAATTATCTCCACCTGATACAAATGAAGGTGTTCCAGATTTTGTAATTGTTTTTACTGTTCCGTCTGTTGTTTCAATTGTCATATTTCTATTAATTACTTTTGAATTTGAAACTTCAAAATCACTTGCAATCTTTATTGTTTTAATATCTTGATTTGCAATTGCTGCATCTAATTCTGTTTCATTATTTACAATTGCTGTTACTTGTTTCCATTCAGCAAATACTGCTATATTTCCATTTACAACTGTATCTGTTGTGAATTCCTTACCTTCTTTATCTTTGAATCCTACAAATTCACAGTTTTCTTTAGTAAATGTTGGTAATTCTGCAATTGTTTTTCCTTCTTCTACTGTTCTTACTTCATATTCAGTACCATTCATAAAGAACACTTCATATTCTTTAACTTCTGGTTCTTCTTCTGGGATTTCTGGTATTGTAATTCCTGTTTTAGGTTCATTATTTACATAGTATATATCTAAAGAAGTAATTCCGCTTACAGCGTTTAGATTTCCTTCTTCATCATACTCATACCAGTCTCCTAAAAGATAATAATACATCTTTGGATATGTATAGTTCTTATCGCTTCCGTCATGAGTTGCAACATATATTTTCATATCATTTGCTCCTGCTGTTGAAGCTTTAACTCCTGTAACAACAGTGCCTGGAGTAAATTTGCTCACTCCTATTACAATAGTACCTTCTTCTATTGTATCATATTCATCATTTGTATTTGTTGTCTCTTTTATTGTAGCTGCATTAACATTTAGAGATAGCATTAGTACAGCAACTACAATTAAAGAAAACAATACTACTTTTTTTATACTATCTTTCATATTATTTTTCTCCTATTTCTTTAATTTGCTTTTACATTTGAAACGCTAGATATAGCGTCTTTAACATATATTGTTCCGCTCTTTGGTATAGACACACTTGTTGTCTTACCAGCTTTTGTAGTTATTGTTGCTGTTCCTGCTACTTTTTCTCCTTTTGAGCTTACTATATATAAGCGATATTGTCCTGCAACACTTTCGTCTACTTTTTCCCAACTATAGCTATATGTTATCTCAGGTTCTGGCTCTGGTTCTGGCTCTGGAGTAGGTTCAGGATCTGGTTCAGGTTCTGGCTCTGGTTCTGGAGTAGGCTCAGGATCTGGCTCAGGTTCTGGCTCTGGTTCTGGAGTAGGCTCAGGATCTGGTTCAGGTTCTGGCTCTGGAGTAGGTTCAGGCTTTGTTTCTGGCTTTGACTCTGGTTTTGTTTCAGTTTTTTTATCTTCTTCTTTATCGTTTTCTGCAACTTTCTCAGTGTCATCTTCTTCTGTTTCTACTTCTTTTACAGTTACTTCAAAGCTTGCTGTATACTCTCCTACTTTAACTGTAATAGTTACTGTTCCAGCCTTTAATCCTTTAACAATTCCCTCTTCTGATACTGTTGCTATTGTTTCATCACTTGATGTCCATACAGCTTTAGCATCTTGTAAGTCTGGATTTTCTGAATTCACTTTTAAATTTAACTTTAACTCTTCACCTGCATTTACTTCATTTATATCTGCTTCGATAGAAACTTCTTGAATTTCTTCCTCTTCTTGTTCCCACCTTGCAAGTAATGTTAAATTACCTGTTATTTTTGTATTAAAGTCAAATTTGTCTTCTGTTTCCTCATCTATATACCATCCTAAGAATATATAGCCTAATCTTGTTGGTTCTTCTGGTTCAGTAGCTGTTTCTCCCTCTTTTACTATTTGTTCTTCTACTTTAGTTCCTCCATTAGATTCGAAAGATACTGTGTATTCTTTCTTTCCTGAGAAAAGCATTATAAGTATAATTGCAAGAACTATAATAGCAATTATGGCAACAACTATTAAAATTTTCTTTTTGTTTTCGTCCATTCCTATTTCACCTCCTTTTATTTTTTTCAATATTTAAGAATGAACTTTAGGATTGCTTTCTCATAAAGTGTTTATTTTAAAAGTTCCTAAATCCAAAAATTTATATAATAAAAGGACATATAAAATTTACATGCAAAGTAGCATATAAGTCCTATATGTCCTTATATTATCTTTTGTTATTATTCTACTTAATCTATTAAATATATATCCGTGTGTATAGAGCTTGTAGGTTTTTAGCGTTTTCTATCATCCGACATTCTCCTTTTTTATTTTTCATTTTTTGTATTTTTTTGTAGAACAATGTAATTATATATCAACTTGTTTTAAATGTAAAGTTTTTTTACAATTTTACTTTCAAATCAATTTTAACTTGTTTTAAGGTTGCAGTTTTGCCCACCGACAAAATATTTTCTCCTAATTTTATACATATTTAATAGATTTTGAGAAATAATATTTATAACTGTTTTAGGAGGTCTTTATTAATGAAATTTATTGATAGCTTTCTTAATCTAATAAAATATAAAGAAAAAGAAGAATATAATTTTATTCTACCTGATGCAGATGCGAGTCAAGATAGCCAAACTTCAAATAATTCTCAAGAACTTGAACCTTTAGAGAAAGTAAATGAAACTGTGTATCCCTCTATTGATGTTAATTTAGAGTATGTAAAAGTTAAATATAATGTCTTAATTAATAGTGATATAAAAATTAGAGAGTTTTTTATAAACGCAAAAAATAGACAATATCGTGCATTTTTATTATATATAGACGGAATGATTGATACTGAATCTATCAATAAATTCGTAATAGAACCTTTAATGCTAAAAAACATTTCTAATACTAATAGCTCTGATGAGAATATTGTAAGTACTGCTGTTACTAATAATGCTGTTGTAAGACGAATAAAAAAATTTAACCTTGTTGATTATATATCAGAATGTCTAATTCCACAAAATGATATATCTACTTCGACTAAATTTAAAGATGTTTTTAAGCAGGTAAATTCAGGTATTTCTGCTCTTTTTGTTGATACTATTAATACTGTATTTTTAATTGATGCTAAAGGTTTTGAAAAACGTAGCATAACTCCTCCTGAAAATGAAATTGTAATTCGTGGTCCTCAAGAAGGCTTTATTGAATCAATACGTACTAATACAAGCCTTTTAAGAAGATTTGTGAATAATGAAAATTTTATTATTGAAGACATGAGCGTGCGGAACTATAAGTTCTACTAAAATTCGGTTTGTGTTATTTAAAAGATGTTGCAAATGATGATTTAGTTTCTGAAATTAGATATAGAATAAATAATCTTGGTATTGATTATTTAACATCTTCTGGTCAATTAGAGCATTTGATAGAAGATAGTCGGATATAGCTTACCCCAGCTTATTGCAACAGAAAGGCCAGACAGAGTTGCCTCATATATACTAGAAGGCAGAGTTGCGATACTTATAAATCGGAACTCCTTATGCATTAGTTGCCCCTGCTGTTTTTATAGATTTCTTTAGTTCACCTGAGGATAGAAATTTAAAATTTCAGTTTGCAGATTTATTGAAAGTAATCAGACTTTTTGCCTTATTTTTATCCTTACTCCTACCAGGGCTTTATGTTGCAATTACAACTTATCATCAAGAATTAATTCCAACTGAATTTCTTTTTGCGATTATCGCTTCAAGAAATAATGTACCTTTTCCTATCATTTTTGAAATTTTAATAATGGAAATTTCGTTAGAATTAATTAGAGAAGCTGGAGTTAGAGTTCCTTCCCCTCTTGGTCAAACTATAAGTATAGTTCGGAGCCTTAATTTTAGGAGAAGCTGCTGTTTCTGCAAACTTAGTAAGTCCAATTTTAGTTATTGTTATTGCTATTACTGGTATAACTTCGTTTGCTGTTCCGGATTATTCATTAAGTTTCCATTTGCGTCTTGCAAGATTTATCTACATTGTACTTGGTTATCTTGCTGGATTTTTAGGAATTGCTTTTGGACTTGTTATACATTTAGCAATACTTGCTAGTATCAATTCTTTTGGAGTTTCGTACTTAAGTCCGTTTTCTCCTACTTCTACTTCTGAGAATTTAGGGTATTTTCTTTCTCCTATATGGAAAACAGAAAATAGGAGAAGCTTTCTAAATACTAAAAGGCCAAAAAAGCAAGATGATATAAGCATGAAATGGAAAAAAACGAAAGGAGTGTAATTTATTTTATGAAGGAAAGAAAACTTGGAACATTTCAAGCAATAGCAATAGTTGTTACAGTTATGATTTCTCACATCATATTAAATGTTCCTAATCATTTAATTGCTGAAACTGGCTCATCAACAATTTTAAATATTATTTACATTTTTGCAATTTTTCTTGTATTTCTTTATATAATATTAAAAATTTTTAAGCTTTTCCCTTCTAGCGACATAATTGATATTTGTGAATATGCTGCCGGAAAAACCATAAAAAATGTTTTTGCAATTATTGTTTGTATTTACCTTTTAATACTTTCTGCTTTCGTAGTAAGAATTTTAGCTGAAAGTTTAGCACTTATATCTTTTCCTAATATAAATTTGGAAATAATACTTCTTATTTTCATAGCTGTTTCTGCTATTTTAAATTTATTTGGATTTAAGGCTATTTCGAGAATTACAGTTTTTATTTTGCCTATTGTGTTAGCTTCGATGATAATTATATTTATTTCATCAATGTCAGAATTTGTACCAGAAAGAGCTTTGCCAATACTTGGATATGGTGCTTCCGAAACATTTATTACAGGACTTCGGAAATATATTTGCTTTTAGTAGTTTTTTTATACTTTTCCTTATTTCTCCACTTATTGGAGACGGAAAAAGGTTAAAAAAAGTTGGGGTTGTGTCAAGTGGTATTTATTTAGTTTTTCTACTTCTTGAGGTTATTGCTTTGCTTTTTTTAATTCCGTCTTTGTCGGATTTAAATAACACACTTTCGATTTATGTATTGGCAAGAAAAGTTAGTATTGGTGATTTTGTAGAAAGTACAGATGCCATATTTTTATTTATATGGGTGATGTCAATTTTCTGTTATCTTGCAATTATTATGCATTATATACTACATTCTTTCAAAAAAATAGTTGACGTAAAACATGAAAATGAATTAGTATATAGTTTTTCAGCTTTTCTATTTGTAATTGCTATGCTTCCTAAAAATGTTTCTGATACTACCTTTTTTGAAAATACCTTTTATAAATATGCGTCAATTGCTCTTGTATTTTTCATTTGCTTTGTCATTTTAATTTTGGCATATATAAAGAAAAAAAGGGAATTAAAGAGAGGTGAAAATAGTCTTGAAGAAGTTCATTAATATATTGCTAATTGTAATTATTCTGTTAGCTTTTACAATAAATGGTTATGCTACTAGCCAAAGTATAAATGATATGGCATATGTGGTTGCTATACGGTGTTGATATTGGTGCAGATAGTAACTTAAAAGTAAGTTTTCAAATCGCTATTCCTTCAAAAACCAGTCCTGATAGTGGTGGCTCTAGTTCGTCAGATTCTTCTGATACTGTAATTGATACTATAGAATGCCCTTCTATTGAATCTGGTATAAATCTTGCTAACCGGATATATTAGTAAAACACTCAATCTTTCTCATTGTAAAGTATTAGTTATATCTGAGGAGGTTGCAAGCCAAGGAATTTCTGATATTATTTATACTTTAGTAAATCATATAGAACTTAGACCAGATTGTAATGTCATCGTATCTAGGGCTTCTGCATATGATTTTTTATCTAACTCTAAGTCAGAGCTAGAAAGCATAACAGCTAAATATTATGAAATTATTGCAACTTCTAGTCGTACAACTGGATATACAGCTGATATAACAATCTCTGATGTATTTAATAGGCTTATTGATACATTTGGAGAAGCTTCAGCAATTCTTCGGCTCAGTCACTTCTTCATCTCTTGCTAATGCTGATGCTGCCCCTGATACAGACACTATTGCCGGAGAAACCACATCTAA
>CALXJN010000110.1 GCA_944388635.1 uncultured Clostridia bacterium | reverse complement strand
TTACTAATGAATGAGCTAAGATACGAAAAAAGGGAAATAGCTAAAATAATACTTCTAAACGCAAAAAATGTAGTACAGAAGATTACTGATATATCTTATGGTGGAACCAATTTTGCAATGCTAGATCCAAAAGATATATTTCATGAAGCTATAAAAGTGAATGTACCAAAGATAATGATCGTACATAACCACCCAAGTGGAGATCCGTCTCCAAGCTTAGAAGATGTAGAGACAACTAAAAGAATGATAAATTTAGCGAAAATGCTAGGAATCGAACTATTAGACCATATAGTAATTGCAGAAGACGGATGTGAAAGTATTATGAGGTATATAAAATAAAAATTAGAAAGGAATGAACACAAAATGAAATTGTTTAACTTTGGCTCAAAAGACATTGGTATAGACTTAGGAACAGCGAATATACTTGTAACATTGAAAGGAAAAGGGATTGTATTAAATGAACCCTCTGTTGTTGCAATAGATAGAAAAACAGGCAATATTCTTGCAACTGGAAGCGAAGCAAAAGAAATGCTTGGAAGAACACCAGAACAGATAAAAGCAGTAAGACCATTAAAAGATGGCGTTATAGCAGATTTTACAGCCACAAGACTTATGCTAAAAAATTTAATAGAAAAGGTATCAGCAAGATATAAAATAGGTAGACCAAGAGTAGTTGTTGGCGTACCTTCAGGAATTACAGAAGTAGAAGAAAGAGCAGTAGAAGAATCTGTTATACATGCAGGAGCAAGAGAAGTATATTTAATAGAAGAACCAATGGCAGCAGCAATTGGAAGCGGATTAGATGTAGCAGAGCCAAGTGGAAATATCATTGTAGATATTGGAGGAGGAACAACCGAAGTTGCAGTTATTTCACTTCGGAGGAATAGTAATCAGCAATTCTCTTAGAATCGCAGGAGACGAGCTTGACGAGGACATTGTAAACTATGTAAAAAGAGTATATAATACAGCAATAGGTGAAACTATCGCAGAAGAGATAAAAAAAGAAATTGGCTGTGCAACACCTTTGATGACAGAAAAAACACTAGAAATAAAAGGAAGAGACTTAAACACAGGGCTTCCAAAAAACATAACATTGACATCAGCAGAAATACAAATAGCAATGCAAGATTCTATTTCTGACATTATAGATGTTATAAAAGCAACACTCGAAAAAACACCACCAGAGCTTGCCTCAGACATTATGGAAAAAGGCATAATACTTGCAGGCGGTGGAGCATTAATAGAAAATTTGGATAAATTAGTTAGTGAAAAAACAGGAATGCCAGTATTCGTTGCAGAAAACCCATTAGATTGTGTCGTAAAAGGAACAGGAAAGACAATAGAAGATTTAGAAAGATTAAGGACAGTTCTAATTAATTCAAGAAAAAGAAGATAGGAAGGAAAAGATATAAGTGTATAAAAAGAAATCAGGAATTATAGGAATAATTATTACAGTTATTATATTAATATTATTAGTATTTTTCTCAAATTTAAAGCTAGAAAGCTTTTCATTTGTAGAAAATGCTTTTAGTACAATAATCATGCCAATACAAACAGGATACACTTATTTAAAAAATAAAGTTACAGGAAACTCAAACTTTTTTGATAATATGGATGAACTAAAAGCAGAAAACGAAGAATTAAAAACAAAGAACAGCAATTTAGAACAAGAATTAAGAGAATTAGAAATTATAAAAGCAGAAAATGAAACATTAAAAGAATATTTAGGATTAACAGAAAAATATTCAAATTATGAGACAATACCAGCATATATAATTAGCAAAGACATAAGCAATTATAGCAGTATATTTGTTATAAACGCTGGAAAAAATGATGGAATAGAGGTAAATATGACTGTAATTGCCGATGAAGGACTAGTACGGATACGTAATATCAGTTACAGATACAACAGCAAAAGTTCAAACAATAATAGACTCATCAAGCGCAGTATCAGCAACAATTAGTACAACAGAAGACAGTATAATATGTAAGGGAAGCTTAGAAGACGGAATGTTAAGAGCTACATATATACCAACCACATCAGACATATCTGAAGGAGAAACAGTTGAAACATCCGGAATGGGAGGAATATACCCAAAAGGCATTAAAATAGGAACAATAAAAACAGTTGAGAGCACACTAAATGTATTAGACAGATATGCATGGATACAACCAGCAGTAGATTTTAATAAAGTTGAAACAGTTCTTATAATAAAATAATTTATAAAAGAGAGGAAGAAAATTGAAGAAAGTATTAACAATAATAATATTATGTATAGTATACGTGCTGATATATTTTTTACAATTGAACTTTTTTAGTTGGTTTACAATAGCAAAAGTTATGCCAAATTTATTTGTAATATTTACTTTAGTTATAGGGCTGTATGCAGGAAGACGAATGCGGAGCAATACTCGGAATAATATTTGGCTTAGGTATAGACTTACTCGGAGGAAGCGTAATCGGACAAACAGCTATAATCCTCGGATTAATTGGATTTTTACGGAGGATATTTAGATAAAAACTTTTCAAAAGACAGCAAAATCACAGTGATTTTGCTCGTAGTTGCTTCAACAGCAATGTATGAGATATTTGTGTATGCATATAAAGCAATAATTTTATCATCAAATGTAGAAATACTATTATTTTCAAAAATATTAGTAATTGAAATAATATATAACTCATTATTGACAATTATTCTTTATCCGCTCATACAAAAATTAGGATATAAAATGGAAGATATATTCAAAAATCCGCAAATACTAACAAGATATTTTTAGAAAGGAGAAATCTTGGAAAGATATAAAAAGAAAAAATTACCAAATATAAATTTAAGATATAATGCTTTAAGCGCGCTTGTATATATAATTGGAATAGTATTAATGCTCCAACTTTTTAATTTACAAATAGTAAATGGAGCATCATATAGAGAGACATCAAACACAAGGCTTACGAGGGAAAGCATATTATACGCATCAAGAGGTTACATATTAGATAGAAATGGAATAGAACTTGCAACAACAGAAATGACATTTTCTTTGGAAATGTATAAAACAAAATTAGATGACAAAATTTTAAATGAAACAGCATTAAAAATAATAAACACACTGGAAGCAAACGGAGATAGCTATACAGATACATTTCCAATAAAAATAAATCCATTTGAATATACATTCTCAAGTGAAGAGAAGAAAAAAAGTTGGTTAAAAACATATAAATTAGACGAAAATACAACAGCAGAAGAGGCATTTTATTATTTTAAGGATAAATATGATATAGAAAATGAAGACATAACAGAAATAAGGAAAATACTTGTAATAAGATATAGAATAAGTTCAGAAGGATATAGCACAACTAAATCATTAACAATATCAAATAACATAAGTCGTACAAGTGCATTAGTATTTACAGAACAGAGTGATACTTATCCAGGAGTAACAGTAGGGCAGAGCTCAAAAAGAACATATCCAAATGGAAATCTTGCAACACACATTTTAGGATATGTAAATTCAATTACTTCAGAGCAATATCAAGAAAATAAAGACAAAGGCTATTTAATGAGCGACATTTATGGACAAACTGGAGTAGAATATGTATTTGAAAAATATTTAAAAGGGAAAAACGGTGTTAAGCAAATAGACATGTCAGTTGACGGAGAAATTGTAAGTGAATATGTATCAGAAGAAGCAACGCAAGGCTCAGATGTAGTACTTACAATTGACGCAAATTTACAGTCAATAACTGAACAAGCCTTAGAAAACACGATAAATAATATAAGAAATCGGAGAATATGGTAAAAAATATGATGCAGATGCAGGAGCAATAGTCGTAATGGATGTAGAAACAGGAGAAGTACTTTCAATGGCAAGCTATCCAGACTATGATCCAAATATTTGGATTGGAGGAATAAGTCAAGAAAATTATGATTCACTCAAAGAAAATGATGCATTATATAATAGAGCAATAGCAGGAAAGTATGCACCTCGGTTCAACATTTAAAATGGTACCAGCTTTAGCAGGTTTGGAAACAGGAGCTATAACAATAGACGAAAAAATAAAAGATAATGGAGTATACAAACGATACAGAGATTATCAACCAGCATGCTGGTTATACAGGCAGTCAAGAAGAACACATGGATATTTAAATGTATCATCAGCAATACAACATTCTTGCAACTACTTCTTTTATGAAGTTGGATATAGACTAGGAATAGAAAATATACAAAAATATGCAAAATATTTAGGGCTTGGCAAAAAAACAGGAATAGAGCTTACAGGAGAAGTAGCAGGAGTAATACCGTCAAAGGAAGCGGCAGAAGCAAATGGCGAAATTTGGACTGACGGACAAGTACTTTCAACAGCAATAGGACAAAGTTATAATGCATATACACCTTTGCAAATGGCTAAATATATAAGTATTATTGCAAATGGTGGAAGGCAAATAAACCCAACAATATTGAAAACAATTATTAATGCAGACGGAAGTGAAGTCGCAAGAGAAGAAATAGAGAAAAGCGTAGATGAAACACTTGGAAGAGAAAATGAAGAAGTAGAAGACTTAGGAATAAAGGAAGAAAATTTGCAAGCAATACGTGAAGGAATGAGAGGAGTTACTAGCGAAAGTGGAGGAACAGCCTATTCAATATTTAAAAACTTTAATATAGAAATAGGTGGAAAAACAGGTTCTGCACAAACAGGGCAATCAACAAATGCTTGGTTTGTTGGCTTCGCACCTTATGAAAATCCAGAAATAGCAATAGTTGTAATAATTGAAAATGGTGGCTCAGGAAGTTTAGCATGTTATGCTGCAAGAGATATAATTGCACAGTATTTTGGAATGAATGAGGCTGATGTGGAGGAGAATTTGACTGCGATTCCGTATACGGAGTTACAAACTTAAAAGTAAAAAAATGAAATTCGGTAATTCTAGATGTGTCCCAAACGACCGGATTTTTAGAAAGGATGTATAAAAATGTCAAAAGGAAAACATAGTGAAGAAGAAAATAAAAAAACAGAATTAGGACTTCATACAATAGAAAAATCATTTAATAGAAAGATAGAGGAGACTGTAACAAAGCTCCACAATGGTTCTTTAAGGTCAGGAACAAGAATAGAATTCGAAGGAAGTATAGTAATTTTAGGAGATATAAATGCAGGAGCAGAAGTAATTGCCGAGGATCATATAATAGTTCTTGGAGTGATAAGAGGACTTGCGCATGCAGGGGCAAAAGGAAATAAGAAAGCAATAATTGCAGCAAATTCGATAGAAGCTCCACAAATAAGAATTGCAGATATAGTAAAAGAAATGGAAAGACCAGAAGACTTAGAAGAAATGTATCAAATGCCAATAAAAACAAAGGCATATGTGGAAGAAAATGAAATTATACTAGAATAAGTTTGCAATTTGGGACGGTTCTGATTCGCAAACTCAGCCCAAATTGTGAATATCTCCAAAAGTATTGACATATACTAAAATAAGCTGTATAATAATATTAGCTTAAATGAAATGCAATATTTTGAAAAGTATTTCATATATGAAAACCCTTTAGAGAGGCCATTCTCTAAAGGGTTCCTTTATTAGTCCATATCTTTTAATATTAAGTATATTAAAAATAGAGCTAATAATTTTGAAAAGTATTTCATTGGTTTACCCTCCTTTCTAAAGATTTCCTTTTGAAAGGATGTACATATTATAGAATAAGTTAATATAAAATGCAATAAAAAAACGTAAAATGTCGAATAAATTTTCGATATTTTACGATAAAAGTAAAAGAATAAGTGCTATAAATAAACTTTGGTCTTTAACGCCTTCATTATACAAAAAGAAGATTAAAGAAACAAGAAGAATATCATCAAAATAAAGTTTTATTCCAAAAATTTCAAAAATAGGCTTACGAAAATCAAAATCATCATTAGAATTATTATTTTTACAAGTAGTTTTATGGCTTTTCAAAGAATTCGAGCTAATATCTGCAGAATTTATATCGTTTTTCATCTTATCATAATTATATTTATATGCATTCGAATTTGCATAAGAAAAATTCGAAAATTTACTAGGGAAATAATAGTTGTATGGTTTTCTATAAAAAAATGGAAACATTATTTTTTCTCACCACCAGAACTATTAAGAATCTCCAAAACTTTCCCCATGCCAAAAAGCTTTATGTACTGGTCGACCTTTTCCTTCCTACTCTCTTTTAAATAAGGCTTCAAAGATAGAAGCAAATTAGCACGAGGATCATTAGAACTATCATTAAATTTTTCAATGATAGATTTCATTTTAAGGAGAGTTTCAAAATCAATAGAACTGTTACTATCAGAACTTTTAGAATTATTATTACAATCATTTGCAGAGCCATTAGAAGAAATAGAAGATAAAATCCCCTTCATTTCATCAGGAATATTTCCCTCCTTTACCATATTACTAAACTTATTAAAAAGCTCAGACATATCATCATTACTCACAGTCAACCACCTGCCTTAAATGCATATATATAATATATATGCAAAAATTGAAAAAAAGTTACAAAGAAAATTAATTGGATGTTTGGGAAAAGTTTGCGATTTGGGACGGTTCTGATTCGCAAGTCTTGAAAAAACTTGCGAATCAGAACCGTCCCAAATCGCAAACTAAATTATTTATTCTGTAATTTTTTTAAAAGCTCTGTTTTATCATTTAGTCCAAGCATTTTTGAAGCCTGCTCTAGCCCTTTCTCCACATCAGCCTTATCCATTTTAGAAAGCATTCCCATACGCTTATTTATATCAATATCACTCATAAAACAAACTCCTCTCCAAAAACATATATATAATATATATGCAAAAGTTAGAAAAAAGTTACAAAGAAAATTAATTGGTGGTTGTCAGCGGGGACTCATCTAGATTGACAACTTTATATTAATTTAAAAAAAATCTTTAATATTCCTTAAAGTTGTCATTCAGAACCGTCCCCACTGACAACCGCTCAGCCCTAAGAAAAAATATAGAATGTAACAATATTGAAACAAAAAAGTAAAGTAAACTTAATAAAAGAATAGCAAAGCTAAAAAGTAGCTTCCCTAGTATCAAAAAACATGGAAAATAAGTGAGCAAAAATACCTCTTGCAAAAAAAGTAGAATATTGTAAAATATATTAGTAATTATATATTATTTAATAATAAAAAATTACTCGTTTGAAGGGAGCAAAATGCAACATAAATTTACATAAAAAATATTGCGAAAAATATTGAAAAATGCTAAAAAAACGAGTATAATATAATTTAGAGTTATTAGAAATTAGGAGGGAATTCTATGAACAAAAAAGTTATGACAAAAATACTTGCAACACTTCTTGTATTCACAATGACATTTGCAAACGTAGCATTACTTGGTATTTATTCACAAGAAGCATATGCAGCAAGTATTGAGCTTGAAGAGCAAGACAAAAAAGTAGAAAAAGCGGAAATTGAATTTGACGCATATTTTGAAGAAGAAGGAGTGAATAAGCATTCAAAAGATATTGAGTTATCAACAAATAGCGATAATCTATATCTAGAGCTAAAAGTCTCAGAAGGATATTTGACAAATGGAACAGTAAAACTAGATAATGCAAATTTCAGCTTTGTAGATACAGAAGAGACACTAGAAGCTGTTCAAGATATAGACACTCAAAACAATATAATCACATTAAATCAAATATCAAAAGGAGAATCAGTAATACTTGAAATACCAATCAAGATGAATACTGATTTAAGTTTTAATGTAGAAAACATAAATAAAGTTTCAAATGTTATATTAGAAGGAACATATGTAAACAACGACGGAAAAGATATAAATGTCACAAAAACAATTGAAGTAAACGCAAATATGAAAGCAGAAGAAGTAAAAGCAAACTTAAATGCAGAAACAACTAAATATGTTCAATTTGATATAAACGGAGAAAAAGGAGTTATACTTCAAGAAACAATAAAATCAAATGTAGATAAAAACCTATTACCAGTTAAACAAACTGTATTAAATATAGAAATCCCTGAAATAAATGGAGAAGCACCAACAACAGTTGTACTTTCAGCAATCTCTACAAAAGCTAGCAATGGAGGAGCAGAAAAAACATTTATACAAGGTGAAGATTACACATACGAAAACGGAAAAATAATATTAACAATAAAAAATGAACAAAACGAAAACAAAGAAGTATCTTGGGAGAAAAATGCACAAGACGAAATAATCTTAACATGTGTATATGGAGAAAAGGCAATAACACAAATTGCAAATCCAAACATAAAAATAGATAGTAATATTTCATTATATAATAATGTAGAAATCACATCAAATATTGATGAAAAGATTACACTTTCTGAAAAAATCGGAGACATAATGACATATGGAATATCTACAAATGTACAAAATCTACAAACAGGATATATGTTAGTTTCTGGTGCAGATAATACAGAATATGTAGAAAACTTATCAGCAAATATAGGAAGCAGAGACTTAGTAGATAGTGTAGTATTAGAAAATGAAACAAAATACATAGATGAAAACCAAAATGAATTCCCAGCCAACCCACTTTATACATATACAAAAATATCACTAGAAAATTTAAAAGGAATTCTTGGAGAAGAAGGATATATAAACATCTATGGAGAAAATGACACACTAATTGCTACATTAAATAAAGATAATCTACAATATAATTATGAAGAAGAAACAAACTATATAAGAATAGAAACAAGCAAACCAGTAGCAGAAGGAATGCTTAAAATAGAAAACGGTAGAGCTATAAAACCATTAGAATATTCAAAAGCACAAGAAGAACTATTTACAGGAATAAAAACAGAAATCTTAGGAAAAGTAGTTTTAGGCGAAGCAGAAGTATTTGCAGGAACAGAAACTACAGAAATAAAATTAGACAAACCAACAACACAAGCAGAACTAAAACTTAGCAGAGATGATATCTCTACAGTTGTAACAAACGAAGATGTAGAAATAAGAGTAACTTTAAACACAACAGAAGCAAGCACAATGCTTTATAAAAACCCTGTAATAGAATTAATATTTCCAAAATATGTAACAAATGTTAAAGCAGAAAATGTTAGATTATTATATGAACAAGAATTAACATTTGCAGAAGCAACAATGTATACAAACGAAAATGGAAACAAAGTAATAAGAATTAAACTTTCAGGAGAACAAACAAAATTCAATAAAGAAGCACAAACAAAAGGTGCAACTTTAATAATGAAAGCAGATATTACAGCAGATGAACTAACACCTACAAGAACAGAAAATATGGAATTACGTGTAAGCAATGAAAATGCAAAAGAACAACTAGTAACATATACACCTATGAACTTCGTTGCACCAGTAGGAATGGTTACAATAAACCAAATTACAAACTACAATAATAATGGAGAAACAGCAACATCAATAAGTGGAAAAACAGAATTAGGAAAAATTGAAACAAACGCTGAAGCAAAACAAGCAACAGTAAATATGACAATAATAAATAACTATAAATATAACTGTGCAAATGTAGTAATACTTGGAAGAACACCATTCGAAGGAAATAAAACAATAGAAGATAAAAAAGAATTAGGAAGCACATTCACAGCAAGAATGGCAACAACAATTAGAAGTTTAGCAGGAATAAGCCAAGACCAAATAACAGTATATTATAGCGAAAATGCAGAAGCGGGAAGAGAACTAAACAGTAGTAATGGTTGGACAACAGATGCAAATAGTTTATCAGAAATAAAATCATTCATGATAGTATTAAATAACTTCTCATTAAAAACAGGAGAAACAATTAGCTTTAGCTATAATATAGAAATTCCAGAAGGACTTGGACATGACGAAACAGCTTATGGAACATTTGCAGTATATTATAATAAAGAAGAAAACCAAGACGGAGTAAGTGTTCAATCAGAAATAACAGAAACTGAAGAAGCACCAAGCGTTGGAATAACAACAGGAGCAGGACCAAAATTAGAAGTAAGCTTGACAGCAAATGTAGAAAATAATGCAGAAGTAAAAGAACGTACAGAAATCGAATATACAGCTAAAGTTACAAACAAGGCAAATATTAAAGCCGATAAAGTTACATTAACTTTAGAGTTACCAAATAAAGCTTTCTACATAACAAATGAAGGCGAATATAAAACAGGAACAATCACTATCGATGCAGGAGAAATAGATGCAAATAGTTCAAAAGATGTGAAGTTTAAATTACAGACAAGTGTATATTCAGAGCCAGTAACTGAAGATATTAATGATATAAATATAAAAGTTATTGCTAAACAAGAAGGATATAATGATGAATTCACATCAAATGAATTAATAAATAAAATTGCAAAACCAGATACAGTAAATAATAAAGTAAAATTAGAAGCTTCAACAACATCGGATGAAGATTCATATATTGGTGCAATCATGGCATATAGTGTAGAAGTTGCTAAAAATGGACAAGATGATATCAAAAATATAGTTGTAAAATGTGTACTTCCAGAAGGAGTAACATTCTCAAGGGCAACAGACAATGGTGTATATGACGAAAACACAAAAACTGTTACATGGAAATTTGATACATTAGATACAAGAAAATATATTACATTATATTGTGAAAATACAGATCTTCCAGAAGGAGTATATGAGTTAGATACAGATATAACATTTACAGCAACCTATGAAGGAAGCACTGAAGAAGTAAAAAGTAATACACTAACATCAACAATATATAAAGAAGGATTTACTATATCTCAAACAAGTAATATACCAGAAGGAAATATTTCAGCAGGAGATGAAATTACTTATACAATAACAGCAAAAAATAATTCAACAAGAACTAC
>CALXJN010000109.1 GCA_944388635.1 uncultured Clostridia bacterium | reverse complement strand
ATAAACTTTAGTGTTTTAGATGGTTGGTGGGCAGAAGGATATACTCAAAACAATGGTTGGACTATTGGAAGTAACCAAGAATACGATTCTTATGAAGCTCAAGACCAAGCAGATAGCCAAAGTTTATATAGAACATTAGAAGAAAAAATAATTCCAACATTTTATGATAGAGATAAAAATGGAATGCCAACAAAATGGATAGAGCTTATGAAAAATTCTATTATAACAACAGGTGGAAAATATAGTACAGCTAGGATGCTTGTAGATTATACAAATAATTATTATATTCCACTTTGTAAATTAACTAAGAAATATTATGGTGATATTGACAATGTTGCAGCATTTAACTCTTGGAAAAAAGATTTATATACAAATTGGAAAGATGTAAAAATAACACAAACAGAAAATGATTTAGATAATATTACAATAGATGCTGGAAATAAAATAGAAGTGGCTTGTGAAGTAACACTTCCAAACATAGATGTCGATAATATAACAGTTCAAGTCTATTATGGAAAAATTCTAGAAAATGGAATTGTAGAAGATATAAGCATAATTCCAATGGAACTAACTGAAGAAAACCCAGAAGAAAGGAAATATTATTATACAGCAAAAATCGAATTAACAACTGGTGGAAACTATGGTTATACATTTAGGGTTATGCCAAAAAATGAAATGATATTAGAGCCAGCAAACTTAGATTTAATAAAATGGGTAACTAAGGAATAGGAGAAGTTTTCTCCTATTTTTTTGTTTACAATTTACATAAATTGTGATATAATTTTTCTGTCAAAACTATTGTATTTCTAAAGTAGTTTGACATCTGGGGAAGGACATTGTTAAATAACCTTTAGAAAAGGAGGTAGAATAGGTTTTTGATTTGGTAAGTGCAAATGTAAGCAACAAATTAAAGGAAGAAAGATGAGCAAAGACGAACTTTATGGAATTCCGAGTGAGGGTTTGGCGATTTCTCCGCTAGATGGTCGCTATTCCAACATTGGAAGGAGACTTGCTCTGTACTTTTCTGAGTATGGACTTGTCAAGCACAGGGTATGGGTTGAGGTAAACTGGCTTATCTTTATGCTAGAAAACCTTGAAGGTAGTAGTGTTCTGGATGTTTTTCCCAAGGAGAGAATTCCGGAAATTCTTAATATCTATGAGAGTTTTTCCGGAGAGTCCTTTGCAAGGGTAAAGGAAATCGAGGCTACTACTAACCACGATGTGAAGGCAGTCGAGTACTATATCGACGAAGAGCTTAAAGCTCTTGGTATGGATGAGCTTGTTAGTTATGTCCATATTGGATGTACATCTGAAGACATTACTAATATTGCTTATGCAAAGATTTTGAAGTCTGCACTTCAAGATGCCTGGATTCCTGAAGCTGAGAAGCTTATCAGTAGCCTTGAGAACTTTGCAATGAGGTATGCAGATACTTCAATGCTTGCTCACACTCACGGACAGCCCGCAACACCTACTACTGTAGGAAAGGAGTTTGCGGTTTATGTTCATCGTTTGAGGAAATCTTTGAAGTCTGTAGAGAGTATAGAGCCTCTTGCTAAATTCAATGGAGCAACAGGCAACTATGCAGCAATGACTATTGGTTTCCCAAACGTGGATTGGCCAAAGCTTAACAGAAGGTTTGTTGAAGAAAAGCTTGGTCTTACTTTCAACCCTGTTACTACACAGATTGAAAGCCACGACTATATGTGTCATATTTTTGACGCAATTAGGAACTTTAACAATATTGTTCGTGACCTTGACCAAGATATGTGGCTTTATATCAGTATGGAATATTTCATACTGAAGGTTGTTAAGGGTGAAGTTGGCAGTAGTACAATGCCTCACAAAGTTAACCCAATCAAGTTCGAGAATGGAGAGTCTAATGTAGATATGTCTAATGCCATTTTTATGGCTTTATCTAACAAGCTTCCTGTTTCTCGTATGCAGAGGGACCTTTCTGATTCTTCTTCACAGAGGAACATAGGGATTGCATTTGGATATTCACTCCAAGCTATTACTCAGACCATTAGTGGTATGGGGAGAGTTAGAGTGAATACTGAAAAGATTGCCAAAGATCTTGCAGGCAATTGGGAGGTTTTGGCTGAGCCAATTCAGACTATGCTTCGTAAGTATGGTATTCCTAATGCTTACGAGCAACTTAAAGAACTGACAAGAGGCAAGAAGATGTCTAAGGAAGATATCCATAGCTTTATCAAGTCTCTTGACGGTGTTCTCTCGTCTGAAGATATGGATACTCTTCTTGCTCTTACTCCTGAGTCTTACATTGGCTATGCTTGCCAAATTGCAGAAGAAACTGCTCAAAAGAAGTAGTATTTTCTGCAAAAGTTCTACCAAGGAGCTACCCACATTTTGTGGGTAGCTCCTTTTTTACTTTTATCTATTTAAATTACAAACATTTTATGTTTTTCTTTTATATAAAAAAATAAGAAACATTTTATAATGTTTCTTATTGTGAGAACAACATAGATATTTACAACTTTTTTCATATTTTTAACATTTTCTATTATATTTTTTATGGGAATGTTTTTTTAACCAATTGAAAATATTTTAAATCATTTTTAATTACTAAAAATAAATTTACAAAAATTGTTATATTTTAACATAAAACAAGAATGTAATACAAATTTAATATTATATTCGAATTGAAATAGAAAAGGTTGACATTTTAGCGATTATATGATATTTTATGAGTGTAAAAATTTCAATAAGGAGGTAAACTCATTATGAAAGAAAACGATAACGTAAATCAAGAAGAACTTGAAGAAATTACATCTGTAAGCTGCGGAACATGTGATGTCAATTAAACATGAAGGTACCTATAATTTTGATGTTTAAAATTATAGGTGCCTAATTTTTTTAGGAGTAATAGATATATGAATATTGTATTAGATATAAAAAAAATACTAAATAATAATGAAAAAAATCAATTAATTTCGATAAAAATGATTATAGTTCAAAATAAAACTCCAATTGAATGTAAAGGTTTTTTTAAAGACGCAAATATAAAAATAGAGACAGGGATTAATTTTATTGAAAATGAAAAATATGATATTATTATTAGTATTGTTATTTTAGGGAAGCAAATTTATAAAGAAAAATATTCTTTCATTTATAAAAAAAATTTAGAGAATTCAATAAAAGGTAAACTAATAGATTTCAAAATCACAGATAACAGCACAAAGAATAATATAAAACCAATAACAAACTTAACTTATAAAACATATAGAAATTATAATTTCAAAATTAATCCATTAGCAATTGTTAGAAAAGAAAATGAAAATTGTAAAACAATTTTTTTAAATGATAATGTGTACATATTAAGGGGAAAACTAATGGAAATTGTTGATAAAATATATTACAATAATAATTTTACGGAAGACATTGATAAATATAAAAAACTTAAAGATATCAATTCATTAATATTGAAAGGATGTATTGTTTGTTATGAACAGTGATTTAATTATAAATACTTCAAATTACCCATTTTCAGTAGGATGGGCAATTACTAATAAATGTAATATACATTGTATACATTGTAATATGGATAGCGGAAAAGCCTTGGATAACGAATTAACAAAAGAAGAATGCTTTAAAATAATTGAAGAACTAAGTTTTAACAAGGTACAAAAAATTTGCTTTTTTGGAGGAGAACCTTTAGTAAGAAGAGACTTCTTTGAAATAGCAAATTATGCTATAAAAAAGGGAATGTTTGTAAATTTTACTACAAATGGATTGCTGATAAATGAAAATATGATTGAAAAAGAATTATATAAA
Source organism: uncultured Clostridia bacterium (assembly GCA_944388635.1). Taxonomy (GTDB): domain Bacteria; phylum Bacillota; class Clostridia; order TANB77; family CAG-508; genus JAAWPK01. Next base: position 2,169 of record CALXJN010000109.1, on the reverse strand, counting down.
TTTGAATTAATAAGAGTAAGTTTAGATGGACCAACGCCAGAAACACATGAATTTATTAGAAATTTAAAAGGTTCATATGATAAAACAGTTAACAATATAAAGAAAATGACAGAAAAAGGAATAAATGTAGGTGTTGTTACATGCATTTCACATAAGAATTTGAATTACATAGATGAAATGGTCAGTTTATTAGAAAAACTAAAAATCAAAAGATGGTTTATTCCAATATTATCGGCGGCAGGAAGAGGGAGTAATATCGAAAAAGAAATTCTTTCACCAGAAGAAGTAAAGCATTTATTAATAAGACTCGAAAAAATAACTAAAAATAAAGATGTTGGATTTTCAATAAATCTAGATTTACCATATTCTGTTTTATTTAAATATAAAAATAATAAAATAAAAGCTTCTTGCCCGGCGGCGCTTACAGAACTAGCAATCTTTGCTAATGGAGATATTTCGCCATGTTGTGAAATTCCAATAATGGGTGGGAATTGGAGAAATAAATCTATTTCGGAGATTTGGAATAATAGTAAAGTATTTAAAGATTTTAGAAATAGAAATTTAATAAAAGGTAAATGTGAAAAATGTGAGTTCCTTAAAAATTGTGGTGGATGTAGAGCAAATGCATACATAAAATATGGAGACTATTTGCAAGGAGATGATGTGTGTTGGAAAAAGTAAATAATATAGATTATAGATTTAGAAAAGAAGAGAAAAATATATTATTAGCATTTAATGTAATAACATCAGAAATGTTTTTCTTAAAAGGCAATAGTAAAGATTATGTTACAGCTTTGTTAAATAACCAGAAGTATAACGGAAAAATTAGTGATAAAAATGTTGAAATTTTAAAAAATAAAAAAATAATTTTAGGAGATTAAGTATGGAATATAAAAACATGAATATTACAATTGATGTAACTTCAAAATGTAATCTAAGATGTAAGCATTGTAGGGTTAATGAAATAGGATATGATATGACATTAAATGAAATTGAAGAAGTCTTTAATAAGCTAACAGATTTTAAACCAAGAGGGGTATTTATAAGTGGTGGCGAGCCACTAATTAGAGATGACATAGTTGAAATTGTTAGAAAATCTAAAAAATTAGCACCAGTAACAATTCTTAATACAAATTCATTATTATTGACGGAAAATAAACTTAAAGAATTAGTTGATTCTGGTCTTAATTATATTCAGGTTAGTGTGGATGGAATAGAAGAACAACATGACTATATTAGAGGAAAAGGTACATATAAAAAAACTATAGAGAAAATGAAAATGATAAATGAATATTCTGACCAAATAAAGTTACATATTAGTAGTGTCGTATCACAAAAAAATATAGACTATATGGAAGAATTTGCTAGACAAATTCTTGAAATTGAAAATATAAATGTGCAAATTTTGGGCTTTAAACGTTTTATACCTAATAATGTTTTAAAAGATTCGGCAGCATTAGGAAAAAATGGATTGAAAAAATTATATAAAAACCTTGAGTTATTGCAAAAAAAGTATAAGGAGAAAACAACAATTGTTTCAGATATGCCTATGAAAAATGTTTTTAATGAAAAACGAGCAATTGAAGTTATGAAAAAATATAATTTGAGTTGTGTGGGGTGTTCTGCCGGCGTAAATGGAATTAGTATTAGAAATGATGGAACTGTAACTCCGTGTACACTCTTATATATATCATGTGGAAATATATTAAAACAAAATTTAAAAGAAATATTACAAAATGCTGATATGGTAAAAATTAAGAACCGTGAATTAAAAGGAAAATGTGAGAAATGTCAATATAAATTAATTTGCGGTGGATGTAGAGCAGCTGCTTATCAAATATCAGGTGATTTTTTAGAAGAAGATTCGGAGTGTTTTATATGATAAAGTTAAGTGCACCAATTTCGGTGGTTTGGGAAATTACAAATAATTGTAATTATAAATGCCCACATTGTAGAGCATATCAAATGTATCATAAAGAAGATAAAAATATAGAAGATGCTATTATTAAACAATTAATTGATTCAAAAGTTATGTATGTTAATATATCTGGAGGAGAACCATTACTAAATCCAAGAATTTTTGATATAGCTAAAAGATTGGCTAATGAAAATATCTATCTTGCATTATCAACAAATGGATATTTTTATTTAAAATATAGAAAAAATATT
>CALXJN010000108.1 GCA_944388635.1 uncultured Clostridia bacterium | reverse complement strand
CACATTTTTTTATGTGAAATCAAGAAAATATAAAAAATACTAACAATCATATTGGATTTTTATACTTTTTCATGGATAATGCCCAGTCAGCAAAATACTGACTGGGCATTGAAACTATGAAACTATAGTATTTTATTCGGTTGTTTCATATTCATATTCCACTGGAATAAGAAATTCATCAAGAATCGATACCACATGGTAATATTCCTCGCCTTCATATTTTACAAGAATGTCATAAACAACTTTCATTTTATAACCTTATATTTTAATTGTACATATGAATTTTTTAGTTGATTACATTCCAGTAGTTTCAATGCTTTTAATTTATTTAATTCACTTGGAGAAGTGATTGCTTCTCCATCAATTAAAGTAGAAGTTTCTTTTCCACCTACTAATAATGGTGCAATAACTATATTTACATAGTCTATTAAGTTCTCTCTTAAAAATAGTCCATTTAAATTTCCACCTGACTGAATTGTCAGATGGTCAACATTATATTTTTCTGATAAATCTTCTAGTAAAACATTTAAATCTAATTTTTCATAACTTAATATTACTAAATTTGAATATTCTTTTTGTAAAGTATATGCTATATGATTTTTGTTTGTTGTTACAAGATATAATATATTTACCCATTTGCATAAATAGTCTATTCCATTTTTATTCAAATGTGGTTTATTATCTATAATTATAAAACTACAAGGTGTCTTATTAGGCTTCTCTGTTCTATCATTAACTCCTATTTTTGCCATAACTCTACCTGTGTTCAATGAGAACAAATCTGTTGTTTGTTCAATATCATAATATTGTTGCAACCCTTCTTTTACACCATCTATTTTGCACCAATCTTTGTCTGCATCAAGTTCATCATTATTTCCTCTACTAATTTTTCCTTCTAATGACTGTAACATAAATAATGTAGTTATTGGTTTATTTCTCATTTTATTAACTCCCTTCAATACTTAATATGACTTTATTGTACCATTAACTATAATATTATTCAAGCTGTATTCCAAAACTATTGCCTCCAGTCCTATCATAGGTTTTACCCTAATAATATTTTACTACAAAAAAATAAGCTACTTCTAATAAAGTAACTTATTTTTTCCTTCTTTCTTTGGAATAGGTACTGATATTGCAAAACCTCCAACAAAGAAATAAAGGTTCTTATTTGTTTTGTTTGGTGGGCAGGGATGGATTCGAACCATCGTACTCAAATGAGAACAGATTTACAGTCTGCCGCCTTTAGCCACTCGGCCACCTACCCACATTTATTTGCAACAAGGAATATTATAATATTTATTTTCACTTATGTCAAGATTATTTTTAAAATTTCTATAATTATTTTGGTTATATTTCTTTACTATATACTTAATTTGTGATATAAATATTAAATAAGGACTAGAAAAGGAATGATTTTAAATATGGATTCAAATGGAAAAAAATTAATATCAATACTTATACCAGCATACAATGAGCACGAATCTCTCCCTCCTTTGTATGATAGATTAGTAAAATTAATGGATAGTCAAACAAATTATGATTTTGAGGTCTTATTTGTAAATGACGGAAGTAAAGATAATACCTTAGATTTGATTAAATTTCTAAGAAAAAAAGACACTAGAATAAACTATGTAAATCTTTCAAGGAATTATGGAAAAGAAGTTGCTATGGCTGCTGGCTTTGATTATATTAGAGGCGATGCTTTAGTATTAATGGATGCTGATTTGCAAGATCCACCAGAACTTATCCCTGAAATGATTAAATACTGGGAAGAAGGCTATGATGATGTTTATGCTAGAAGAAAATCAAGAAAGGGCGAAAGTCCTCTTAAAAAGCTTACTTCTTGGGGGTTTTATCGTGTTTTGCAAAGTATGACTAAAATAGAAATACAAAAAGACACTGGTGATTTTAGGCTTCTTGATAGGCGCTGTGTTGAAGCTATAAAACAGCTTAGAGAGTCACAAAGATATACAAAAGGACTTTATAGTTGGATTGGATATAATAAAAAAGAAATATTATATGATAGAGATCCAAGAATTGCAGGCAAAACTAAATGGAATTATAGAAGGCTTATCAATTTATCAATTGATGGAATAACTTCTTTTACAACTTCGCCTTTGCGCTGGGCTGCCATACTTGGAATAATTATTTCTTGTGCTGGCTTTTTGTATATGCTTGCAATAATACTTAAAACTTTAATATATGGTGTTGATGTTTCTGGTTATGCTTCTATGATGGTTGTTATTTTGTTCCTAGGTGGAATTCAACTTATCTTCTTAGGCTTAATTGGAGAATATTTAGGAAGAGCATTTTATGAGGCAAAAAGACGCCCTCTATACTTTATAGATTCATATAACGAACATAAAGAAACAAATATGAAAGGATAATTTATGTCTGCTTTTGTATTAAAAGTAATTGCATTAATATCAATGATATGTGACCATAGCTCTTACGTTATATTTGGACGTTTTTCTTTCCTTAATTATATAGGAAGAATTGCATTTCCAATATTTGCATTTCAAATAACTGAAGGCTATACTCACACAAGAAACCTCAAAAGTTATCTTTTGAGGTTATTCGCTTTTGCTTTAATATCACAGGCACCTTTTATGCTATTTACATCAATTATTAGTTCTAAATTTAGTTTAAATATATTTTTTACATTATTTTTAGGACTAATTTCAATAACTTTGTTTGATAGACTTTATAAATTGGAATATAAACATAAATTATTACATTATTTTTATATTTTAATTGGCTTTCTAACTGTTGCTTTAATTGCATTTTTGGCAGAAATTACCAGTTGCGATTATGGGTACTATGGAATCATAATAATTTTCGTATTTTATTTTTTAAAGCAACACAAAATATTGATGAGTCTAGCTTTTATCCTTTGTACTATTATATATTATTTAAAAAATCTTTTATATAGTTCAAATTTTGAGATTTATTTGTGGATAATTGTATTTACTTGTCTTCCAATTATCTTTATAAGTCTTTATAACAATAAAAAAGGAAAAGATATAAAATACTTTTTATATCTTTTCTATCCAATACATTTATTAATTCTTTACTTTATATATTTGCTAAAAATAACCTTATAATGCATTATTAATCCCTATTGCAACTATTTTTGTCATATTATTTATAAGTTCATCTATTTCTTTTGGTGTTACTATCATGTTGTAATCTCCTGGGTTTAAAGCTTCTTTAATCTCATCATAATTGTCTTTTTCTTTTAACTCATTTAAATAGTTATTTGATCTTGCCTCATTTTGAAGTTTTTCTATAAATAAATCAAGAGCTTCATTTACTAAAACTGCACTTTCAACAACTGTTGGTATACCAATTGCTACAACTGGAACTCCTAAAGTGTTTATGCTTAGCTCTTTTCTTGTATTCCCGAACTCCAGCTCCTGGAACTATCCCAGTATCTGATAATTGTATAGTGCTACTAATTCTTTCTATACTTCTTGAGGCTAAAGCATCTATCACTATAATAAGTTTCGGTTTTACCTTTTCTACAATACCTTCTAATACTTCTTGTGTTTCTATTCCGGTTGTTCCAAGCACTCCTGGAGATATAGCACTTATTGGTCTTGTACCTTCTTCTACATATTCTGGTAAATATTTTATTACATGCCTTGTTATCTCAATATTCGCAATTACCTTAGGACCTAGTGAATCTGGAGTTATATACTCATTTCCAAGCCCCACAACTAAAACATCCTCCATTGATTTTATATGAATATCTACAAGCTTTTTTAATTCTTCTGATAAAATATTAGCTGCATTTTCAATTTCTTCTTCTGTCGCAATTTTCAATTTTTTCACATCAATAGTAATATATGAGCCTTTAGGCTTACCTATTAAGTTTTCTCCGCTTTCGTTTGTAATTTTTACTCTTGATACCTTTATTTTATCATTTACTTCTTTTTCCTCAACTTCTATTCCGTCAAGATTTTCTCCACTTTTTTCTAATCTTCCAAGCAATTCTCTTCTCTCTAAAGCCAAATCAGTCCTAAAATTATACATAAAAAAAGCCTCCTTTTTTAATATTATTTTAAAAAAGAAAGTTTTTTATGTATATAATATGAAATATTTCCGGTCGTTTGGGACTAAGGATTTAACTACAGTAATTACAAAGAATTGCTTCAACTCCCACATTCACATCAATAAGGCCATTTTTATAATTAGTATCTAGCTTTATCATATCATCTAATATATTTCTTATTTCTTTTTCTGTAAAATACTTAGCTTGTGTTCTGTACTTACTTAATAGAAATGCTTGATTTGGTTTTAAGTTCATTGCTTCTGCTAAATCTCTATTATACTTTTCTGAAAGTTTTACTATATATAATTTTTTGAAATGGTTATATAATGTTATTAAAATTTTTTGTATAGGTTCTTTTAAATATAAAAGTTCATTAAGTATTTCTAATGATTTTTGTATATTTTTCTTTCCTAAATTATCTGTTAAATCAAATATATTGCTGTCTAGTGTTTTTATTGCTAAGGCTTCTACATCTTTTTTAGTTATTGTTCCATTTTCTCCGTACATATTCGATAAGTTTTCTAATTTCATTTATCAATTCTTGCATACTTGTTCCAGATGTCTCAATCAAAAATTTAATTACTCCTGGTTCTGCCTTTACTTTATATGCAGTGCAAATTGCCGTAAGCCTTTTTTCTAATGCTATGGGCTTTTGAAGTTCAAATTCACATAATATGCCACCTAAATTTTCAATTGTTTTGGTTATATTTAATTTTTCTACACTGTCTTCTATAAATACTAATACTATTCTTTCATTTATATCTTCAATATTCTCTTTTAAGTATTTTTCTAATTTTTCTCTTAGTTCTTTTGTTCCAGATGATTTTTTCTTAGTTTCTTTTTTAAATAAATTAGAATTTTTTACAATTATTAATTTCTTTTCATACCCGAAGCAAGGTGTTTCTAATTCTTGAATAAGATTCCCGATGTTTTCTTCATCTAATTCTATATAATTTATTCCGAGTAACTTTTTCTCCGAAAATTTTTTTAATCTTTTTTACATCTGTTTCTAAAAGATATACTTCTTCTCCATATAAAAGATATATGCTTTTCAATTTTTCTTCTTTTAACTCTTTTTCTAATGCTTCTTGTGTCATATCTTGCCTTTCTACAACTTTTCTGCAAATTTAGCTGAATGCGCATGGCAAATTGCAATAGCCATACTATCTGTAATATCGTCTAACTTTGGTAATTGTTCTACATTTAATATTGTCTTTACCATTTTTTGTACTTGTATTTTGTCTGCTCTACCGTAACCTACAACTGCTTGTTTTACTTGAAGTGGTGTATATTCATAAGTTGGTATGCCTCTTTGACAACCTACAACTAATATAACCCCTCTTGCTTGTGCAACATCTATTGCGGTTTTTACATTATTGTTAAAAAATAATTCTTCAACAGATATTGCATCTGGAGAATATTCATCTATTATATGATTTAAGTCTGTAAATATTTCTGATAATCTAAGTGGGAAAGACATCTTAGAAGATGTCTTTATTGCCCCACTTGCCATTAATTTAAATTTATTTCCTGTATAATCTATTATACTATATCCGTGTTATTCCATAACCTGGATCAATGCCTAAAATTCTCATTTTCTATTTCCTTAATATTATTCTAGCAACTTCAGCAACACTCCAAGCTTGTGCTGGTGCTCCTTTTGATGCAAAAGGCTCTTTTGTATCATAAATTTCCCCTATGCTGCCAATTATTCCGTCACTATCAACTGCTACTAAAAAGTTATCTTGTGTAGTTTGACAAAATTTTTCTAATTTATTTGAAAGTGCAGTTTTTCTTGCTTTGTTTGTTTCTACTTTAATCATATTCTTTAATGCATCGTAGTAAAGTCCTAAAAGCCATGGCCAAGCTGGTCCTTGATGATAACTTGCATCCCTTTTGAAAGCATCTCCTTCATAAACATCAACATATCCTGGCTCTCCCTTTGCAAGAGTTCTTAAACCATGTGATGTAAGCAATTTTTTATCTACAACATTTATTATGTTTCTTGCAATTTCACTATCTGGTTCTATTACTGGATAACTTAAAGATAAGCTAAATAGTTGATTTGGTCTTATTTTACTATCACCAATTACATCGTATAAACATTTTCTCTTTTTATTGTAAAATTTATTATTAAATGATATTTGAGTAAATTCAGCCATATCTTTATAGCTATTTATTTCTTCTCTATCATTGCATAAACCTGCAAACTCTTGCATAATTCTTAAAGCATTATACCAGAGTGCATTTATCTCAACTGCTTTACCATTTCTTGGCGTAAATGCGATATTTCCATATTTTGCATCCATCCATGTATTTTGTGTGCTTGGTGTTCCTGCAACAATTAAATTATCCTCATCTAAGTATATGTTATTATCTTCTATATCTATGCCTTCTGCGTATGCTTTTATAATTGCTTTTAACCTTGCATATATTCCTTTTATAAATGTTAAATTGTTTGTATATTTATAAAATTTATATATAGCTTCAAATAATAGAAGTGAAGCATCACTGCTATTGTATAATGGTCTTAAGTCAAATCCTGAATATCCATTTGGCACCAAGCCAAATTTTATATCTCTTACAAGTGTAAGTATTACTTCTTTTGCGATTTCATATCTCTTTGGTATTAATAATAACCCTTCAAATGATATAAGTGAGTCTCTTGCCCAATCTAAGAACCATGGATATCCCGCAATTATTGTATGTAGTCTAAAATTAGGTCTAAATACTATAAAATTATCTGTTGCAACAATATATTCTTGTATTAATTCTTTATATCTATCGTTGTATCTTCCTTCTTGTTTTAAATCATAGAGTCCTGAACTTATTACTTGTTTTCTTATCCTTATAATTTCATCATTTATTACTTTTTTTACATCTAGTTCATCTATGTTATCCTCTAATGAACATACGAAAGATACTTCTCTCTCCTCATTTTCTTCTAAATCAATTTCGTATCTTCCTGGTACGACCAAATTTTCTTCAGGATAAAATCCTCTTTTTTCTTCTTCTAAGTAATACATATTATAAAACATATCAGAATAATGTTCTATGTATCTTCCATCATTTGTATTTAGATAGATAGGATTTTCAGCTTGGTCGTCTAATATTATTACAACCTTTTGCTTATTTACTTTTTGTTTTACTTTGAATATATGATTAGTATTCATTTGGTGAAAGTCTCTATTATTCATAACAGGTGCTAATGTTAATTTTGCTTTTTTGTCATTCGTCTTTATCCTGTATAATATGCACACTGTGTTTTTTCCATGTTCCATGCAAATTAATTTCTTAATCTCTATTCCCTCAACATTGTATGTAAAAATTGGTATATAGTCTTTTTCAAAGCTTTCTTCATATTTATAACCGTCTGAGATATAGTTATTTGCCATATTGGTATATAAATTATGCTTAACCCCATCAATTTCTATACTTTCATCTACTTTTGAAAGTATTAATCTTCTTCTTCCTGGGGCAACAAATGGTGCAATCAAAAGCCCATGATACTTTCTTGTATTACATCCTATTATTGTTGATGAGGCATATCCTCCTAATCCATTCGTTATAAGCCATTCTTTTTTTAAAGCATTTTCAAGGTTTAATCCTTCTTTTCCTATCTTTTTCATATGTTCCTCCTAAATTTTAATCTTCTTCGTCTTCTTCTAGCATTCTTATATTTTCTTGTCTATGCTCTTCGCTTGTTTTTATTGATTTTATCCTTTCATTATATTTAGAACTAAACTTGCTTTTCTTTCTGTCATCCATTCTTCTCGCTTTTTTATTTACTTTATTTTGTGCTCTTTTTGCTTTGTTCTTAATTTTTGTTTGTTTTTTTCTTTTTTCATTATTTGTTTTTAGCTTTGTATTCATTTTTACATATTTAGGATTATTTTGCATATCTTTAAACTTCAAGTCGTCACATATTAATTCTATTATTGAATCTGCAACATTTATTGGATCATGTCTTACTACTTCATTCTCTATGCAAGAAAAATCTTTCGGTATCAATTTAATTCCTAATTCTTTGCACTTTTGTATGTCTTGTTCAACTAAATCTGCTCCGTCTTTGTTATACCTTCTTACAAACTCTGGGACAACTTCTCCTGTATCATATATACAATAATCTATTATTTTATTATTTGCATGTTCAAATATTGCTTTTATATGATCTGATAGTGAAAAATCATCTGTCTCGCCTGGTTTTGTCATTATATTTCCAATATATATTTTTATTGCTTTGCTTTCTTTTATCGTTTTTGAAATATTTTTTATTAATAAATTTGGTATTACATCAGTAAATAAATTTCCTGGGCCTATTATTATTGCATCAGCCTCTGTTATAGCTTCTAATACGCCCGGAGCTGGTCTTGCGTTTGAAGGTGCGATAAACACTCTGTTTATTTTTGATATTTTTTCTAATGATGTTTCTGCAATTTTATTTTTTTCTTCTATTAATGTTCCGGTCGTCTAACTCTGCACACACATTCATTTTATCTAGAGTCACAGGTAGAATTTTGCCTGTTATATTTAATACTTCTGATATGTTTTCTATAAATTTTGAGCCTTCATGATTTATTTCTTGCATTGCTGAAACAAATAAGTCAGTAAAATCCATTCCGGTTTGTAATTGTAAATTTAAAAGTTTTCTCATTTCATCTTCATTTTTTGATAGGGCAATTATGCTTTCTTTTACATCTTTTATTGGCATTAAATTTTGCTCTCTCTTTTTAGCATTGTCATATTCTGACATTTCAACAATGGCTGTTAGATTATTTGTATATTCCTTCATTCCTCTTAAAACAGTATTTAATCCAGAGCCTCCACCTATTACAACTATTTTAGGTCCTTCGTCATACACTTTTTTATTAAATATTAATGATTTTACATTTACATCTTTATTATTATCTGATATTCTATCATCTGTATTTTCTATTAATAATTCTAGTACCCTCTTTTGACTATATATTATTCCAACAACTACTAACATAAAGCCTATGACTGATAATACAATTATTAATATAAAATTTAAAACTGAGATTTCTTTCATGTCGATTATTGTCGCAATACCATAACATAAAAGTATAACTCCGACAAGTATAACAAACATCCATCTTTTCATTCTTGTCCCAGATTTAAACCATTTTAATAATCCTTTCATATACTATATCATCCTTCCGTCTTGTACTATATTTCCATTTGTATATTATATCATTGAATGTGTTTTTAGTAAATAAAATATTAAAAAAATATCACAAAAATAAGTATTAAACTTGTAATGCTAAGTTTGCCATATATTCAAAAATTTAATACAAATATGTTTTTTAAAGTTATATCATTAATATTTTTTCTTTTAGAAATTAATTCTATCAAAATTTATTCTTTTTCTTTACTTCTTTTTGCCAAGATGCTATAATTTATATATATTTAGCGAGTTTGGAGGAATTTGTAATGTCTAGCTTAAATGTTAAAAATTCAGTTGCAAGACATAATTATGATATTATCGATACAATAGAAGCAGGCCTTGTTTTAACAGGTACTGAAATTAAATCTATCAGAAATGGGAAAGTTAACTTAAAAGATAGCTACGCTATTATAAAAAATGGTGAAGCTTTTATTTATGGTATGCATATTAGCCCATATGAGCATGGAAATATACAAAATAAAGATCCTTTGCGTACTAGGAAATTATTACTTAATAGGCGTGAAATTAATAAATTAATTGGAATGATTCAACAAAAGGGATATTCTCTTGTTCCTGTTAGTTTGTATTTAAAAAATAATAAAGTTAAAATAGAACTTGGAATTGGTAAGGGTAAAAAGCTTTATGATAAAAG
>CALXJN010000107.1 GCA_944388635.1 uncultured Clostridia bacterium | reverse complement strand
TTCATAACATCTTCTGCTACTTTTACATGTTTAGATACTTGTTCTGTTTGGTTAGAATCTATGCTTTTCATACTACTAGCCTTTATGTTTGCGTCTTCATAACTTTTTTTATCCACCTTTTCAGCTGTTGCAAGTAATTTTTCAAAATCAAGAATACCCTTAATATGAAGATCAGATGGGTCTTTGCACTCATTATCAACAGCATCTGCTCTTATAGTGTATAGTTTTTCATAAGGAAGCACTTCGTATGCCTTCTTAATAAAAGTTTCACTTCCCTTATCTCCTTCATTATGTATATATATTTTCTCAAATCTATTAAACAATGGTGCATCAATTTTCTTTAAAGCACTTGCTCCTGCAACACCTAAAGCTTGGATTTCATAATTCCACATTGCGTGGCAGTCCGACTCCCCGCTCCACTAAAACTATATAATCATTACTAAAGTTGTTTAAATAATTTAGTCCATAGAGGTTTAAGGAGCCACCTTCCCACCAAAACCTTGTTTCACTATCTGGATTATTGCGATGCCTACAAGCTACAAAGTTTCCTTCTGTGTCAAAGTACGGAATTTTTATACTCTTTCCATTCTCCGTATCTTCTAAACCCCATACTTTTAACTTCTCTAAATCTATACGCTTCTCTCTTGAATAGTCTTCCAATGAATAAGGTTTGTTATTCTGATATTTATTATTTTGACATTCTATACCACTATTTTCATTACCCAAGTATGAATTTATTTCTCGCCAAGCCTCACTATTTGATATTCCAGTCATTTGGGCTACAAAATCTGTAATACTTCCCTTAACATCACAGGCAAAACACTTGAAGCACCCTTTTTCTAAACTAACGCTAAAGCTAGGATGTGTATCTCCTTCATGAAATGGACATGAACATCTAAGATTTTCTCCCGAAGTAATGTAATGCCTACCACCTAACAGTCCTTTTATTAGGCTTTCATATTTATACATTTTTAATCTCCCTTCTTTTTAAATTTTTGCTAGAAAGACCTTGTAATTTATACTATTTTTTTATATAATTAATTTAGTAAGTTATATATTAATAGTTAGTTTAAGGTATTTCTATTATTTATAATATGTCAATTTATCTGACCTATTTTTAATTTTGGTCTACCTCTTTTCTGTTTGCATACCTTTTTATTGCTGCCACTATATAATCGACAACTCCAAATGCTTGCTCCCATTTAAGATTTATTTCTTTTACCACCTCAAAATATTTTTCATACTCTTCGGAGGTATCAATTTCTAAAGAATTTTTTTGAATTGTTTTTACCTTTTCTTTAAATTTTTTAAGGATTTTTTCAATCTTCTCTAATTTTAATGAAATAGCACCTTTATGTTCTGCTACTTCAAACATCTCATTTGCTGATACAGAATATAAGTAATTTACTAATTGCCCATACTCTATAAATAATTCTGTTCCTCTTTTTTCTGCATATGTTTTAATTTCTCTGTTGCACAATTGATTCTCTTGAATTAATTCGCATCCTCCTTCTGCTGCATCATCGATAATCGTACTTATAATATCTGCCATATGAATAATAGTGGCATTATTATAAAGTTCTTTCATTTCTTCCGGTATTAATCCTCCTGTTACTTCTTCCTTATTTAATTCTTCTATTTTCTCTACTTGGTTCATAATCATTTCCTCCTATATTTTTATTTCTTTTAATTGTGCCACAACTGGCACTCTGTTGCAGTGCATTCATCTGCTCCACCTTCTCTTAAACTTTTCTATTTTGCAATGTGCCATAGCTGGCACTCTCTTACAGAGTTTTCGTCTTGTTCATATTCTTCACCTCCTAAAATTTTTTTACTATACCTTGAAATATAAGCTATTTTTTGGTATAATGTTGTTTACAATTTTTTTTATTGTTTTAACTGAGCTAATTATATCAGGTTTTGAAATCAAGTCAATGCTTAGAGCCACAATGCTTCTGGGTTTTATAATTTGTTAGAAAGGAGACAAAATATGGAGAAAAGTTTTGAAATAGAAAACTATTCTAAATTTAAAATCGCAATAGAAAAAATAATAGAAAGATGTAGCATAAGAGAACTCGAGAGAAGAGCTGAATTAAGTCATGGAACTTTAAATAAACTACTTAATTCAGAAGAATATAAAATGTCTTCAAATAATATAGAAAAAATTTTAGGAGAAATCATAAAAGAACTTCATGTTAGTCCAGAAGAAGTAGGAATAAATGTAACATCAAGAACAAAATTTAGTATTAGACTTGAAACTTTACTAAAAGAAAGTAATATGACACAAAAGAAATTAGCTGAAGAATTAGAAGTAAGAGAAAGTACTGTTTCTAATTGGATTAACGGACGAAATGAGCCAACACTAACATTAGTCAAAGAAATGGCTCAAAGATTTAATGTACATTACTTATATTTACTAGGGGAAATAGACACAAAAAATGTTTTTAATTCTACAATTAATGAAATGTTTGGTTTATCAGAAGATGCAATTGACAATATTGCTTTTTGTGTAAATACAAATATTTATGGAAAAAAACAACATGATATTATCTACCAAGACTTTGGGTTTAGATATATAGATATAGTTGATTTTATTGTTAGTAACTTGCAGTTCCTTGATAAATTCTACCTAGAAGCTGCTCGTGCAATGACATATAATACCAGTAAAAATTTTAGGGATGACTTTGATAAACTGTTCAACACTGTTGAACTTGACTTAACCACAGATGAATTCGGAACTAATGAAAATACAGTTTGTGCAACATCTGATTATCCTACACGATATAATGCTAATATCGAAACATTTTCTAAAGCAGTGCTTTGCGAAGAAATAAATAAAATGTTTGATGATTTTATAGATAAAGAGATGAAAAAGATGAAATATAAAAAGAGAGAAGCTGAAAATACTGAGGAAAAAATTAAACGTTACAAGAAAAAAGATGAATAATATTTCAAGTGAAAAAAGTGCAAAAATTTTTAAAACTTTTTTATAATTATACTAATATATATATTAATAATATACTAATATTATATTAAAAGTTTTTTAAATAACTTCACTTTTTTCACTTATTTTATTACAAATATTAATTAAAAAATTATTCTAGTTCTTTCTTGTATTTATAGTAAGTATTTTTAGAGATTCCTATTAGCTTTATACATTCAGCGTCAAGTAAACTTCCTGCAAAGTCTTTGGAATATTTTTGAATCGCTTCCTTAGCCTTTATACTTTTTTTGGTTGCTACTTTTGTTCCTACAATCCTTCCGATTTGCTTACCTGCAATTTTTGCAGTTTCAAGTCCTTCTGATGTTCTTTGGTGCAAGTCCTCTAGTTCCTTTTGGGCTTGGTCAAATACAATTTTAATCTGTTCCTTAGCAAGTGCAACA
>CALXJN010000106.1 GCA_944388635.1 uncultured Clostridia bacterium | reverse complement strand
AAAGCAAGAGAGTCGCAGATATGCTAAGAGACAAATTACATGGTTTAAGACTTATAGTAAAGCAGTTTGGTTAGATGCCGAGAACAAAAACAATGCCGAAGTAATAATTAATAACATAAAAAATGTTAGCATTTAAATCAACAAGATTATTTTTATCTGGAGGAAATAAGTGAAAAAAATCACTAAAAAAGAAAAAAAGAAAGAAGAAAATGAAGAGCAAGAGTTTAAGGAATATAAAAATCTTACTTTCAATGAAGAATCAGAGGATGAAAATCCATTTATTAAGCAAGTGAAAAACGAGAGCGGAAAAATAAAGATTAAAAACAAGAAAAAAAATAAAAAAAAGTTTCAAAAAACTGAAAGCATATTTAATGATAAAGAAGTTCCATCTTCTAATGTTATTATAAAGCGAAAAATCAACATTAAAAGGCTAGCAATTATAGTGCTACTTACAATTGCAGTTTGCACATATTTGACAATAGCTGTCTATCATCTAATAAAAAATCCGACTGATTCTGTTATGGTAAATGAAGGAAGCATTTCTCAAGAGGAGACTGTCGATGGATATATTATTAGAGATGAAACTGTAATAAAAGGTGAGAATTATAAAAATGGAATGGTAGAAATAAAATCAGAAGGTTCAAAAGTGGCTAGTGGAGATCCTGTTTTTAGATACTATTCATCTGGAGAAGAAGATTTAAAAAATAAAATAGCTGAATTAGATATAAAAATTCAAGAGGCAATTGAAAAAAACAATGAGAGCTTGCCTTCTTCTGATACTAGATTATTGGATACGCAAATAGAAACAACTTTGAGTGAAGTAACTAATACCAATGACATTCAAAAAATAAATGAATTTAAAAAAAATATTGCTCAAAATATAACAAAAAAAGCTAAAATTGCTGGAGAATTAAGCCCAGCAGGTTCATATTTGAAAAAACTTATTGATGAAAGAAGCGGATATGAGAATGAGCTTAATTTTGGGGCTGAATATGTTAATGCTACAAAGAGTGGAATTGTTTCATATCGAATTGATGGATTAGAAGAAATCTTAACAACAAATGATTTTTCTAAGATAAATAAAGAGTTTCTTCAAAATTTAAATTTGAAAACAGGACAAATTATATCAGAAAGTAGTGAGAGTGGAAAGATTGTTAATAATTTTATTGGATATATTGCGTGTACTTCAAAAACAAATGAGGCAAATTCAGCTAAAATAGGAGATAGCGTAAAATTAGCACTACCAAGTTCTAAAGAAGTAGAAGCAAAAATTGAATATATTACAAAAGAAGAAAACAATGAAGTTACGATAATATTTAGTATTAATGAAGGAATAGAAGAACTATTAAGCTATAGGAAAGTATCTATAGATATAATTTGGTGGGATGCAAGTGGATTTAAAGTTCCAAATAGTTGCATCATAGAAGAAAATGGACTTAACTATGTAATAAGAACTAGGGCAGGATATTTAGATAAAGTGTTAGTAAAAGTACAAAAAGCGACAGAAAATTATTCTATTGTTACAAATTATAGCACATCAGAAATAGAAGAATTAGATATTGAAGAAGATGTTACAACATCTATAATTCTTTATGATGAGTTGCTTTTGAAACCAACAGATGAGCAAATAAAAAATGCTACATAATATTACAAAAACATTACGAAAACATTAAAAAAATATTACATATTGAAAAAAGTATTGACTTTATCTAAAAAAAGTTAGATACTAGGTATAGTCGTAGACACGAAGGAGAAATTTAGGAGGTTGTTTATAAATGTCAAACGCGGTTTTAAATAAGTTTATGAATATTTTCGGTATGGGAGCGGAAGAAACTGAAGAAGAAGAATATGAAGATGTAAATGAAAGCTATGAGGAAGACGAATTAGAAGAACCAAAAGGATTATTTGGTAGAAAGAACAGTAAAGTTGTTAATATGGCTCAACAAGTTAGAATGGTCATAATGCAACCAACTTCTTTTGAACAATCAGAAGATATTTGCGATTTATTAAAAGAGAAGAAATCTATAATTATTAATTTAGAATATGTAAATAAAGATGTAGCAAGAAGAATTATAGATGTAGTTAGTGGAGCAGCTCATGCTTTAGACGGTCATATGCAAAAAATATCTAGTTCAATATTTTTAGTTGCACCATATAATTATGATATAACTTCAGAAACAAAAGAAGAAACCAAGAGCAAATTGCCTGTATCTTGGCTTAAGAGTAATGCCAATAATTAATTAGGTATGGGGGAGAAATATGATTACACCTTTAGATATAGAAAATAAAAGATTTTCAAAAAAGACTCTTAACGGATATGATCCAGAAGAGGTTGATGATTTTTTAGATGAATTAACTAAAGATTATTCAACGATTTATAAAAAAGTAAATGAAAATGATAAAGAATTAGAAGACTTAAAACTAAAAGTTGAACATTATAATCAAATAGAATCTACACTTCAAAATACTTTGCTTATGGCTCAGTCTGCAGCAGATGAGGTAAAAAATGCTGCTCAAAAGCAAGCTGAGCAAATTATTAGAGAAGCCGAAAATAAAGCAAAAGAGCGTACTGAAAATTTAGATATGAAAGTTGCTGAAAAAAGAAAAGAACTTGAAGACGTTAGTAAACAATTTGATGTATATAAAGCAAAGATGGAATCTTTACTTATTTCTCAATTAGAACTTCTTAAAGAAGTAAATAAAGATGATTAGATTACTAAAAGGTTGTTAAATTAAAATAAAAAAATTACAAATTTGTAATAAAAAATAGGGATATACTCATTAATTTGACGTATATCCCTTTATTTTAAGGCAAAAGTATGTTAAAATATGTGTATTACATTGATGTTAAAGGAATATTACAATTTTATTAATTATATTGACAAGAAGGGATTTAAAGTTAAAATAGTAGTATGAGAGTTATAAGTGGCGTAGCTAGAGGAACAAAGATAAAAACTATAGAAAATAATTCAACTCGTCCTACATTAGATAGAGTAAAAGAGTCTTTGTTTAATATATTGCAAGATAAAATAAAAGAAGCTGTTATTCTAGATTTATTTGCCGGCAGTGGAGCACTTGGAATTGAAGCATTAAGTAGAGGAGCAAAAAAAGCATATTTTTGTGATAAGAGTTACGAGGCAATAAAAGTTATTAAAGAAAATTTAAACAAAACGAAGTTTTTAGATAAATCTGTTATTTTTAATAGTGATTACTTAGTGGCTATGAAAAAAATTAAAGAAAAACTTTCAATAGTATTTCTAGATCCACCATACAAACTTGACTTATCAATAAATGCGATAAGAGAATTATTAAAGCTTAAAATAATAGATGAAGATACTATAATAATCATAGAAACAGATGAATTTAATAGAGATATAAATGAATTAAAAATGATAGAAAAAGTAGAAATAATTGATACTAGAAAATATGGTAGAGCTTACCTTATTTTTATTAAAGAAAGAGGAAACTAATAATGGAAATATTTACTTTACTAGAAAATTTAGAGGAAAGCATAGAAAATTCAAAAAAAATGCCTTTTACAAATAAAATTATCATAGAGCAAGATGAAATTTTAGATGTAATAAAAGAAATCAGGCTTAAATTGCCTGAAGACTTGAAGCAGGCTAAATGGGTTAGAGAAGAAAGAGAAAGAATTTTAGAAGAAGCAAAAAAAGAAGCTGATGATGTTGTTAAAGAAGCAGAAAATAGAATTATTTCTATGATAGATGAGCATGAAATTACAAAAAAAGCATATGAACAAAAAAATCAAATAATGGAGGCCGCTAATGAAAATTCAAGACAGATAACTCAAGGTGCAAAAGAGTATGCAGATAATATATTAGCTGATTTAGAAAAAAGATTAGAAAAAGTTCTAAAAGAAATATCACAGGATAGAAGGGAACTAAAATAAATCTATATTCAGGATGTAATAAAAGTTTAAATTATTTTTTCATAATTTTTAGAAAGGAATTTAAAATGGAACAAAAAACTAGTCCTACAAAAATAATAATTGTTACTGCAGTAATAATTATTATTTTTGTTTGTGCAATTTTAGGAGTTATATTTGCAATAAATTCAACTAACAATGAGCAAGATGAAATATATACAAATATTATACAAAATGGTACAGAAGAAATTGAAAAAGAAGATCCTGTTATTGATAATGAAAATGTAACCATTATAGATGATGAAACAGCGAACTTCAGTAAAAGATATGGGAAAGTTGAAATTATATGGATTGATGAAAATAATAATATAATAGTAGTTGGAGAAATATAAATATAAGGAATTGCTATATAAATAGCTATAATTATGATAGAAATAAAGATAGTCATTTAATAAAAAATAGTGAATGGGGAGCAGTTGCATATTTATCATATAGTAAATATGGTAGAAATGGAAAGAATGTAATAACAAACAATAGTGCTGGATATATAACAGGAGGAAGTACATCAGAAGAAAGTATATATATATCTAATGGGAATCAAAGCACAACAGGGAATTTTACTGGTGTATACGATATGTCGGGAAATGCTAGCAATAGCAGTGAGAGTTTTAGGGTAGTATTGCTCTAAATTATTTCAATTTTTTCAGTTAGTGACGGTCCTAAATCGAAAAAGTAAATTTGTAAAATAAAAATGCACAATGTATGTTCTTGAACATTTCAAGTGAGCGTAGGCGACGTAGGAGCGGAGCGTAACGTGCGAGCTGGAGCGAGTTTAATCTCGCGACCCGCGTGGCGAAATGTGAGAGAATGTATATTGTGCATTTACATATTTTTATTATATTTTCGATTTAGGACCGTCCCCAACTGAAAAAATTGAAATAATTTAGATCAATACTACCCTAAAACTCTCACTGCTATTGCTAGCTCCGCTATATCCATTGTAGCTAAATATTCCTGCACCCATACCACTATTATAATCACCACCTCTAATCAAATATGGTATATCACTTTGAAGATAATAAGCTGTATTGTTGTCAAATGAATCATTACCAAATCCAGAGTCTGATGTTTCAAATAAAGCATCTCCTCTATATCTGTACACCAAAGAGAAATTATCTAAAGAATATCTTTCTTCATAATCATCTCCATCATCATTTAAATTATGAGGATATATTGTTTTATATTTTGAATTATTACTTCCATATAAATCCTCTGATGTAGTTCCACCATTATCTGCTAAGCCATAATATCCATTATCTATATAAGCTGATACGTATTCCCATGCTCCTCCTGATAAGTCATAAACACCAGTGCTATTTCCTGTTGTACTCTGATTACCATTTGATAAGTATAAACTCTCTTCTGATGTAGTACCTCCTGTTATATATCCTGAACTTGAATTTTGTGTAATAATTTTTCCATTTCTTCCATATTGACTATATGCTAAATATGCTATAGCACCCCATTCACTGCTTTTCATTAAATGGCTATCTCTGTTTCTATCATAATTATATCCATTCAAATAACAATTACGAATATTTATATTTCTCCAACTACTTACACATGGTTTACTTACTGCCTTAACCTCTTCATTAATCTGTACATTTCCTATATCACTATTTATTGTTTCTGTATGTACTCCATTAGTTTCCATGCTCATTTCATATTTTGAAGTCCAAAATCCAGGTAAATCATAATCCCATCCACCATTTCTATATCCACTTGCTGTATCTTTTGAAAATGCTGGTGCAACTATATAATGATTTGCTGTTTCTCTAATTCCAGTATTGCTTGTACATATTCTTGTAAGTGTATCATCCTCATTTAATTTCATTATTCCTCTGCCATCACAGTAACCAACAACTTTTGTATATTGGCTGTTTGAATAATATGTAATTCTATAAGCATATCTAGGTATCCATACAAAATAACTACCATTAGAATCTACTGCATTAGCCCATAAATTCAAATCATAATTATACCAATTATCATCATCAGACGTTGTTTGTATAAATCTAACCATATTTGTATCAAACTTAACTGGAGTTAACCCATTTAAATTTGGCTTAAGCGGTTTACTTATTTCATTATTATTTTCATCAATCCAAATAACTTCAATTCTTCCATATCTTCTACTAAAATCTGCTGTTTGGTCATCTGTAATAATTATATTTTTTTCATCCAATATTGTATTTTCTTCTTCCTCTTCTTGAATAGCATTTTGAGCTAAGTTTTGAAGTATTTTGTTTTGTTCATTATTATTTGAACTAACAGCAAACATGACTCCAACAATTATAGAAACAAAAATAATAATTATTACAGCCGTAACAATTATTATTTTCGTAGGATTACTTTTTTGTTCCATTTCTTATCCCTTTCGTTTTTTATTAATTAAATCTAAGTAAATTAGTCTTTTATTTCAATCCTTTTATTTTAACTCTCTTCTATCTTGAGAGATTTCTTTTAAAACCTTTTCTAATTTACCTTCTAAATCCGCCAAAATATTATCTGCATATTCTTTAGCACCTTGTGTAATTTGCCTTGAATTTTCATTAGCAGCTTCCATTATTTGATTTTTCTGTTCATACGCTTTTTTAGTAATTTCATGCTCGTCAATCATAGATATTATTCTATTCTCAGCCTCTTTAACAACATCATCAGCTTCTTTTTTGGCCTCTTCTAATATCCTTTCTCTTTCTTCTCTAACCCATTTTGCTTGCTTTAGGTCCTCCGGAAGCTTAAGTCTTATTTCTTTCACAACATCTAAAATATCTTCTTGGTCAATCATAATTTTATTTGTAAAAGGCATTTTCTTAGAATTTTCTACTAATTCCTCTAAATTTTCTAGTAATGTAAATATTTCCATTATTTATTTCCTCTTTCTTTTTAGTAACAATAAATTGGCTCTACCATATTTTCTAGTATCTACAATTTCAATTTCTTCTATGTTCCTTACTTCTTCTACATCCCTATTTATTTCATCAGTTTCTATTATAATTATGCTATCTTTTGTAATTAAATTGTTTTTAAGTAATTCATTTATTGCTTTTGCTGATAAATCAAGTTTATATGGCGGGTCTAAGAAAACTATTGATAACGGTTCATTTATTTTCCTAATTGCTTCAATATAATCTTTATTAAAAACAATTGCCTTTTCTTCTAATCTTGTTTTACTTAAATTTTCTTTAATAACTTTAACCGCAATAGGATTTTTGTCACAAAAGTAAGCTTTTGTAGCTCCCCTACTCAATGCTTCAATTCCTAAAGCTCCACTTCCTGCAAATAAATCTAATACTACTGTATTCTTTATTTTATCTTGTAAAATATTGAATAAAGATTCCTTTACTCTGTCTAGTGTTGGTCTAGTAGTATCACTTTCAATTGTTTTTAGCCTTGTTCCTCTAGATATGCCACTTATAACTCTCATAATACTATTTTAACTTTATTTCCTCTCTTGTCAATAGAAATAATAAAATTGTAATATTCCCTTAACAACAATGTAATACACTTATTTTAGCATAAATTTACTGCAAAATAAAGGGATATACGCTAAATAATTGCATATATCCTTGTTTTTTGTTACAAATTTGTAATTTTACCTGCACTTGCATTTTAACTATAAATATACATTTTATAATTTTCTTTATGCACGTAGCAAATTTTAATCATCTTTGTTTACTTCCTTAAGAAGTTCTAATTGAGATATAAGTAAAGATTCCATTTTTGCTTTATATACATCGAATTGTTTACTAATGTCTTCTAGTTCTTTTCTTTTTTCAGCTATTTGCATGTCTAAATTTTCAGTACGCTCTTTTGCTTTATTATCAGCCTCTCTAATTATTTGCTCTGCTTGTTTTTGAGCGGCATTTTTTACTTCATCAGCAGCTGATTGAGCCATAAGTAATGTGTTTTGTAAAGTTGATTCTATTTGATTATAGTGTTCAACTTTAAGTTTTAAATCTTCTACTTCTTTATCATTTTCATTTGCTTTTTTGTAAATTGCTGAATAATCTTTAGTTAATTCATCTAAAAAATCATCAACTTCTTCTGGATCATATCCATTAAGAGTTTTCTTTGAAAATCTTTTATTTTCTATATCTAAAGGTGTAATCATATCTTTCCCCCATATATTTAATTATTGGCATTACTCTTAAGCCAAGATACAGGTAACTTGCTCTTGGTTTCTTCTCTTGTTTCTGAAGTTATATCATAGTTATATGGTGCTACTAAAAATATAGAACTTGATATTTTTTGCATATGTCCATCTAGAGCATGTGCTGCTCCACTAACTACATCAATAATTCTTCTGGCTATATCTTTATTAACATATTCTAAGTTAATTATTATAGACTTCTTATCTTTTAATAAGTCACAAATATCTTCAGATTGCTCAAAAGAAGTTGGTTGCATAATCACCATTCTAACTTGCCCAACCATGTTAACAACTTTGTTACTTTTTCTTCCAAATAAACCTTTTGGCTCTTCTAGTTCATCCTCTTCATATGTATCATTTATGTCTTCGAACTCTTCATCTTCTGCCTCTTCCGCTCCCATACCAAAAATATTCATAAACTTATTTAAAACTGCGTTTGACATTTATAAACAACCTCCTAAATTTCTCATTCGTGTCTACGACTATACCTAGTATCTAACTTTTTTTCAATAAAGTCAATAGTTTTTGTAATATGTAATCATTATTTAATGCTTTTGTAATATTTTTGTAATATTATGTAGCATTTTTTATTTGCTCTTCCGATGGTGTTAAAAGTAGCTCATCATATAAAATTATTGATGTAGAAACATCTTCTTCTAATTCTAATTCTTCAATTTCTGATGTGCTATAATTAGTAACTATTGAGTAATTTTCTGTCGCTTTTTGTACTTTTACAAGAACTTTATCCAAATATCCCGCTTTTGTTCTTATAACATAGTTAAGTCCATTCCTTTCTATAATGCAACTATTTGGAACTTTGAAACCTTGGGCATCCCACCAAATAATATCAACTGATGCCTTTCTATAACTTAAAAGTTCTTCTATTCCTTCTGTAAAGCTAAAAATTAAAGTAACTTCATTATTTTCCTCTTTTGTAATATATTCTATTTTTGCATCAACTTCTCTTGAGCTTGGCAAAGCTAGTTTTACAGTATCACCTATTTTCGCATTATTTGCTTCATCACTTTTGGAAGTACATGCTATGTAACAAATAAAATTATTAACTATTTTTCCGCCTTCACTACTTGCAGATATTATTTGTCCTGTTTTTAAATTTAAATTATCTAAAAATTCTTTATTTATTTTAGAGAAATCATTAGTATTTAAAACCTCTTCTAATCCGTCTATTCTATAAGAGACAATTCCGCTTCTTGAAGCATTTATATATTCTGCTCCTGAATTAAGTTCATTTTCATAACCGCTTCTTTCATCTATAAGTTTTTTTAGATAAGAGCCTGCTGGACTCAACTCACCCGCAATTTTTGCCTTTTTAGTTACATCCCTAGCAATATTCTTTTTATATTCTCTTATTTGTCCAATATTATTTGTGTTTGTCGCTTGTTCTAAAGCAGTTTCTATTTGTGTATCTAAAGACCTTGTATCAGAAGATGGTAGACTTTCACTATTTTTCTCTATCGCTTCCTGGATTTTTACGTCCAATTCAGCTATCTTTTTTTTCAAATCTTCTTCTCCACTTGAATAATATCTAAAAATTGGATCTCCACTTGCAACTTTTGAGCCTTCTGATTTTATTTCAACCATACCATTTTTGTAGTTTTCTCCTCTTACTACTGTTTCGTCTCTAATAATATAACCTGCTACTGTTTCTTCTTGAGAAATT
>CALXJN010000105.1 GCA_944388635.1 uncultured Clostridia bacterium | reverse complement strand
AAGACTCACAAGACGCACACGAAGCAATAAGGCCAACGTATGTAGAACTTACACCAGACAGTATAAAAGATAGCTTATCTAAAGACCAGTATAAATTATATAAATTAATATATAATAGATTTATAGCAAGTCAAATGGCAAATGCAATTTTTGATACAGTGGCAATTGATATAGATAATGGAGAATATAATTTTAAAGCAAATGGGCAAAAAATAAAATTTAAAGGCTTTATGGCATTATATGTAGAAGAAAAAGAAGAGGATGACAAAAACGAACTTCCAGAATTAGAAATAGGTGAAGAACTAAAAAAAGAAAAAATAGAACCAAAACAAAGCTTTACAGAACCACCACCAAGATATACGGAAGCAAGCCTTGTAAAAACGTTAGAAGAAAACGGAATAGGTAGACCAAGTACATACTCTCCTACAATAACAACAATATTAGAAAGAAGATATATAGAAAAAGAACAAAAGCAATTAGTACCAACAGAACTTGGAAAAGTGGTAAATAATCTTTTAATAAATAATTTCAAAGATATAGTAAATGTAGATTTTACAGCTGAAATAGAAAAAGAATTTGACAGGATTGCAGAAGGAAAAGAAAAATGGAAAAAAGTCTTAAATGAATTTTATGGACCATTTGAAAAAGAATTAAAACAAGCACAAGAAAAACTTGAACATGTTAAGCTAGAAGAAGAAGTATCTGATGTAAAATGCGATAAATGTGGCAGAATGATGGTTATAAAATACGGAAGATATGGAAAATTTCTAGCATGTCCAGGATATCCAGAATGCAAAAATACAAAACCATTTATAGAAACAATTGAAGAAAAATGTCCTAAATGTGGCGGTAAAATCCAAGTAAAGAAAAGCAAAAAAGGTAGAAAATTCTATATATGTGAAAATAATCCAGACGGTAATTGTGACTATATATCATGGAATAAGCCAAAAAAGGAAAAAGAAAGTAAGGAGTAGAAATACTTCTTACTTTTTTTCTTTGGGACGCTTCTCCGATCGTTTGGGACGCATCTAGAATGACTGAAAACTTTAAAAATTTTTAAAATTAAATATCAAATTACTTTCGGTCATTCTAGATGCGTCCCAAACGACCGGAGTCAAAAAACATTCACAAAAAATGCACAAAAAAATTACAAATCTTCAAATATTACACAAATATTACAATTACATTACAATTCAGTAAAACATATTGACATTTTACGAAAAAAAATATTAAATATATACATGAAAAGACGACAAGAGAAATTTATAGATAAAATTTGTAAATTCCTAAAAAAATTACAAGTATGAAAATTTTATAATTGTTAAATATAATAAAAAAATACAAAGGAGAAGGAAATGGCAAGCTGCTTAGGATTATATATAGAAGAAAATATAATTAAATATGCAAAAGTTTCAAAAGATAATGACATAATAAAAATTGATTCATTTGGAATTAAGTTTTATGATAAATTGGTTGAAGCAATTGACCAAGTTATTGCCGAAACATATAGTTATAAAACACCTATAAGCATAAACAGTACAAATGAAAATTATAATTACTTTTATGTATTCAATCTTTTGAATAAAAAAGATATGCATAATTATATTAAAACAGAATTTGAATCTTTATGCTATGAAAAAGAACAAAACGCAGATGTTTTTGAAACAAGATATGTACTTGTAAATGATTTAGATGATAAGGAAAAAGTAAAAGCAATTCACATTTCAATAAATAAAGGTGAATTAGTCAGAAAAGCAGAGATATTAGAAAAATATAAATTAGCAAGTATATCTCCACTAGCACTAGATATATCAAACTTAATCGAAGCTGATAAAAATGCGAGTGCTGAAAATATAGCAATAGTAAATATAGAAAATAAAACAACAGTAACAACAATAATTGACAATAAAATATATGATGTATTTAGTATAGAAGCAGGAACAAAAGATATATTAGAGAAAATTGATGCAAAAGAAAATTCATATGCTAAAGCTTATGAAATATGTAAAAATTCAACTATATATACAACTGAAGGTAAAGAACTTCAATACGAAGAAAATGTTTATTTAGACGATATAATGCCAACATTATATAATATTGTTGGTCAAGTTAAAAAAATACTAAATGACAGTTTAAATAAAATCGACAAAGTATATATATCAGGAACAGCATCTGTAATAAATAATATAGATATTTATTTCCAAGAATATTTAGAAGATGTAAAATGCGAAATATTAAGACCATATTTCATAAAAGCAATTGGAACAGAAATAAATATGAAAGATTATATCGAAGTTAACTCAGCAATTGCTTTAGGACTTCAAGGATTAGGAGAAGGACTAAAAGGAATTAACTTCAAAAAAGAAAGTATAACTGATAAACTTCCTGAATGGATGAATATAGAAATCGGAACATCAAAATCAGGTAAACCTAATCCATGGTTAAGCAAGATAGACTTAAAAATGGATTTCAAAGATGCATTATCAGATTTTGAAAAAGGACTAATTAGAGGTACAGCTGGTTTAGTACTATTAATGATATTATATGGATTTGGTTCAAGTGCATTATTAGGCTTAATCAGAAGTAAAGTAGATGAAACAGAAACAAATAAAGCAAAACTACAAACACAATTAGTTGCAATTAATTCAGACAAAACAAAAGTAGACCAAAAGGCAAGTGAATACACATCATTAGTTGCAAGCATAGAAGAAAAGAGCCAAGCTGAGACAGAAAACAAAAGATTAAAATATGCAATTCCTACATTATTAAATGAAATAATGTATGTAATACCTGTAAATGTACAATTAACTTCAATTACAAATTCAGGAACAAAAATAACAATTGTAGCACAATCAGACAAATATGAGCAACTAGGTATATTTGTTACAAAATTAGAACAAGACGGAATACTTGCAAATGTGGTTAATGATACATCACAAAAACAAAATGATGTTGTTACAGTTACAATAGAAGGAGAATTGCCATGAGAAAAATATTAATAATACTTTTAATAATAATCTTACTTGCGGCATTTGGAATAATGTTAACATCAGGAATATCTATTGGTAGTTTTGTATTACCATCAATTAAACAAATAATTGATGAAAACAATGGATTAGACACACAAATTGCAGAATTAAACACCGCAATTGAAAATGATTACGCAGCAGCAAGAACAAGTCTAGATACAAGTGTCAAAAACCTACAAACAGAAAAACAAAGATATCAAGATACAATAACATATAGTACAGAAGAAGAAATAAAGGCAGCAAATCAAACAGAAGAATATAAATTAGATTATTTATGGACAAAAATTGGACTTTATGCAACAAAAAACAATGTAATAATACAATTAAATGTATCTTCTAGTACAATTGCTGATTTATATAATATTTCATTTACAGCAAGAGGAGAATATATTTCAATATCAGAATTTATATATGCAATAGAAAATGATTCTAGTTTAGGATTTAAAATAGAAGACTTTTCATTAGTACCATATTCAGAAAATACATTACAAGCAACATTTGCAATTAGAAATGTTGCAATAGATCAAGAATCTTTATTAGCAGCAGGTGCTATAATACAAGATCAAACAACAAATACAAATAATAGCACAACAAATACAAATGAACAACAAAACACTGTTGGAATTGATGTACCAAGTGTAGTAAATAATATACAAGACCAACAACAATAAGGAGGATTTACAAATGGTAAAATCAATAATAAAAGAAATAATAATTATACTTTTATTATTAGTTGCAATTATATTAGCACTAGGAGTACTATTCTATGATTATATTCCAACTAATAAGCAAGTACCTAGTGTAGCAAACTACTCTACACCACAAAGTGTAAGAGAAGAGCTTAATGAATCAGTTACAGAAGATGAAACAGTATTAGTAACATATGCAATCACAGAAAGTGATTTAAAAACTTATGAAAAAACAAAAGAATATACAAAAGGAAAAGCAAATCCATTTTCAACATATGAAAATGAAACTCCTGATGAAAACGATGTAACTAATACTAATTCTATAAATACGAATACCCAGTCGAATGCAGCAGGTTCAAACGGATCTACTAATTCAAACTCAAATAAAAACACATTTTATAATAATACTGGGACAAAATAATATTGGTTATATTTAATTAATTAAATATACACAAATTTAATAAGGAGGAGTTTTTTATGTTAAGACAAGAAAAAGGTATTACTTTAGTAGCACTTATAATCACAATTATTGTTCTTGTTATCTTAGCTGCTGTATCAATAGCTGCAGTTTATAACTCTCAAATAGTTAACTATGCAGTTAATGGCGCTCAAAACTATTCACAAGAAGCAGTTAATGAAAATAAAATCCTTAACGGAACAGAATCAATAATTTCAAGTGCTGTAACAGCTATCGAGTCAATAATGGGAACAGGTTCTAACTAATTATTTGACAAGATAAAAATTATTGAATAGATCATGTTGAAAATTGATCAAAAGTACAACTGAGGCATATACATTTTTAGATGTATATGCCTAATATTTTAAAAAGAGGTGAAAATTTTCTTATGGAAATAATAATATATGGACTAATATTTATAATCGGGACATTATTTGGAAGCTTTTTTACATTAGCCGTATATAGAATTCCATTAGGAGAAAATATTTTATATAAACACTCTTTTTGTCCAAACTGTAAAGAAAAACTAAAGTTTAAAGATTTAATACCAGTTATAAGTTATATCGCTTTGGGTGGAAAATGCGCATATTGTGGACAAAAAATAAGAATAAGATATTTGTTATTAGAAATATTATCAGGAACAGTATTTTTACTATTTGCACTATCGCTTAATGCAGATGTGTATAATTTGAATGCTGATTTAATGATATATTTTATACTTTTCATACTATATATTGCTTCATTATTCATTATTGCAGGAATAGATAAAGAAAAAATACAAATACAAAATTCTTTACTTATATTTGGTATGTTTATAGCTTTTATGTATATGACATATGTATGTATACACAATGACCAAGTTATATATACATATATCATGTATCTAATATTGACAATAATAGTTTTAACAATAAATATAGTGTATATAAAGAAAAAATTACATGATAGTTATACAATACAAGTACTTATGTTGATATTGTATATGCTTGTTTTCTCAGGAGCAACTTTGATGTACACTACTATTATAATTACACTACTTGGAATTGCAATAGGCATGTTAGTTATAAAACTAAAAGAGCATTCTAAAAGTAAATCAATTATTAAAGATAATGATATAAAAATCCCAATAGGGTTTTACTTATGTGTATCAAACATTATACTAATATTAATTAATAATTTCTTATACAATTGGGTGATATAATGAAAATAAATTTAAAAGGTAAAAGAGGCTTTACTACAATTGATTTAAGCATAGCAATGATAGTTATATTAATTTTTGTAGTAATAATGACATCTATTTCATATAACATATATTTATCTTCAATAGAAGCAAAAAGGACAGCAGTTGCATTAAATTATGCGGTAGATATATTTGAACATATTGGAGCATTGGACTTTGGAGAAGTTACTGCATCTTATGAAATGCTAGAAATTGATTCATTGAATGAATTAGTATATAAAGAAGTTTCTTCAAATAACGGAATTGATAAAATTACAGGAAGCATAGGAACCTATGATATAGAAATTGAAATTGAAGATTATAGAAAGGGTGGAGTAGTTAAATTAATTACTTTAACTATAAATTATCCAGTTTCAAGAAAAAATTCAGAATCAATAGAACTAAAAAGAGTAAAAGTTGCAAATAACGCTTAAAGAAAATAGAAACAGGAGGGTAACACATGAAGAAAGAACAAGGAATAACACTAATATCCTTGATAGTATATGTTATTTTATTGACATTCATAGTTGCTGCAATATCTAGTATAACATCATCTTTTTATGCAAATATAAATAATTTTGATAATGAATCAGAAAGTGCAGTAGCTTATTCAAAATTTAATATGTATTTTTTAAATGATATAAAGAGAAAAGATGCAAAAATAGAAGAAGCACATAATGATTATATAATATTATCATATATAAAAAACGATGAAAATTCAGAACCAGATGAGGGAATAAGCGTATCTGGGGATGAAACAATAAATGTTGAATATCTAGTACAAAATAATATATTATATAGAAATAAAGTTAAAATTTGTGAAGATGTAGAAAGTATTTTAATAGAAGCAGATGAGCAAAATAATACAGTTAAGATAAAAATGAAAATAGGAGATTATGAAAAGACCACCACTTATGTGTTAGAACATATTGATATAGAAGATACAGAAAGTGGAGATATAATATAGAAAACAAAAGATAGGAGGAAAATCAGAATGGATGTTAAAAGAAGGCAACCTATAGGAATTGAATTGGTAAAAAAAGGAGTTGTTGGAGAAGAACAAATTTCACGAGCACTTGAATACCAAAAGGCACATCCAAAAGAAAAACTTGGAGATATAATTCATGATTTAGGACTATGCGAGCCACAAAAATTATTACAAGCGATAGGTGAAATATTTGGTGAAAAAACAATGTTAATTACACCTAGAGATGTAAAAATTAAAATTGATGAATATATATCTGTTGATGTTTTAAGACAAAATAGTGCAATTTTATTTGATGTTCAAGACGGAAGAGCTAAAGTATGTTTTTCAGATGTTGCAAATAAAAGAGCAATAGACACAGTAAGATTATTACTTTTAAATAGAGGACTAGTAATGGATAGATATATTAGTTTTAAATCTAATATAGATACTATCTTAGACGGAATGAGTGGAAAAGTATCAGATAAGATAAATATTGGTACAGATATTACTGCTATGGTTGATAGCATAATTAAAACTGGTATGGATAAAAGAGCAAGTGATATTCACTTTGAACCAATGGAAAATAAAGTAAGAATACGTTATAGAATAGACGGACAACTATTTGAAGTTGCAGAAATTGCAAAAGATAAACAACAACAATTAATAGGAAGATTAAAAGCAATTTCTAATATGCACCAAGAAAAACAAGAATCTCAAGACGGTAGAATAATAATGTACCCAGACTATAATATCCGTGTTTCTTCTCAAAAAAATGTATTTGGTGAAAAATTTGTATTAAGATTATTGAAGAAAAATGCGAATATTAGAGAAATATTTGAACTAGGATTTCCAAATGACGATAAATTAGTAAAAGATTGTTTTGATAAAAAGAACAGTATAACAATAATGGCAGCTCCTACTGGAGAAGGTAAAACAACAAGCCTTTATAGTATAATTCAACTATTAAATAAACCAGAAATAAATATTACAACAATCGAAGATCCAGTAGAAATAAGAATACCAGGACTTAATCAAGTAGAAGTAGATGCTAAGACTACATTTATAGATTCTTTAAGGACTGTATTAAGACAAGATCCAGATATAATCCTTGTTGGAGAAATAAGAGACAAAGAAACAGCAGAAATTGCTTTGCAAGCAGGACAAACAGGTCACTATGTATTATCAACAATACACACAATCGATGCAATAGAAGTAATAACAAGACTTAGAAAAATGGGAGTTTCAAATTACGATATAGCAAGTACACTTGCAACAAGTGTATCTCAAAGACTAGTAAGAAGACTATGCAAACATTGTGCAAAAGAAAGAGATTTTACTGAAGAAGAATTGAGAATTATTCATCAAATAGAGGCAAAAGATGGTGTAAAATTCGATTTGGAAGGAAAGAAAACTTATGATGCAGTTGGTTGCAAAGAATGCAATGGTGTTGGATATTATGACAGAATCGGAATTTTCGAAATTTTAGTATTAAATGAACAGCTAAGAGAATTGATAACACAAAATGAATCTACATTGAAAATCAAAGAAGAAGCAATGAAATATGGATATAAACCATTAGTCGTTGACGGAATTGAAAAAGTACTTTCTGGAGTTACAAATTTAGATGAATTAAATAGGAAGTTACGTATATATTAAAATAAAATTGGAGGGAAAAGGAATGGTTCATATAGATAAAATTTTAGAGGAGGCAATAGAAAGAGATGCATCAGATGTACATCTAATATGTGGATTAAAACCAATATTGAGAATAATAAGAGATTTGGTTGAAATAAAAACAGCTGATGTACTTACAGAAGAAGATATGAGTGAGATTTATGACTTCTTCATAAGAGGAAATGTAGATAAAGACGATGTATTTAATAAAACTAGAAAACTTGATATGTCATTTGAATATGAGACAATAAGACTAAGAGTAAATATATCATATGCAAATGATGTACCTACATTTACACTAAGATTAATAAAAAGTGAATTACCACCATATGACTCACTAGGAATACCAGATGTTGTAAGAACAATAGCAGAACAACCACAAGGTTTAATCCTAGTTACAGGAAAAACAAATTCAGGAAAAACTACAACATTAAATGCATTAATAAACGAGATTAATGAAAATGATAATAAAAAAATACTAACACTTGAAAACCCAGTAGAATATAGACATAAATCTAAAAAATCAGTAATAGTACAAAAAGAAATAGGAAGAGGTAAAGATTCACTTTCATATAGCGATGGTGTAAAAAACTCTTTAAGAGAAGACTGTGACATAGTAGTTATAGGAGAGATAAGAGATAAAGAAACAATGGATGCAGCAATAGAGACTGCTGAATCAGGACACTTAGTAATAGGTACACTTCACACAAAATCTTGTGCAGAAACACTAGACAGAATGATAAACTTCTATGAAATAAGAGACCAAGCAAGTGTAAAATATTTGTTATCATCTTTATTAAAAGTTGTATTATCACAAAGATTAATAAAAGGAACAAATGGAAAGTTAGTATTAATTCCAGAAGTAATGGTAGTTGATAATATTGTATCAGGACTTATTAGAAAAGAAAAACTAGGAACATCAGAAGTAGAAGATGCAATACAAAGTAACCAAGACAAAGGAAATATAAGTTTAATAAATTCACTTGCAAAATTGTTTGTTGAAGAAAGAATAACATTAGACCAAGCAAAAGCACAAATTGAAGAAAAGAATATAGAAATCTTGAATAGAACAATTATGCAAATGAAAATTAAAAAAGATAAAAGAATTTAAGCAAGAGGAGGTAAAAACAGATGCCTATATATAAATACAGGGCTATAACTGAAAATGGTGTTATTGTATCAAATACAATAGAAGAGAGTAGCAAATATGCAGCAATAAAAAAATTAAAAAGAAATAATCTTTCACCAATAAATGTGGACAAATCTCTACAAAGAGCAAAATCTAAAAGAGCAGTTAGGAAGAACGCAAAAGGTGTAGAAGATATATTAAAAGATGTTGATACAACAAACATATTATTAAGCAGAGGAAAATCAAAAACAACATATTTTGACAAAATATATCATAGTATAACAAAATCAGAAAGAATAACATCAAGAGATATAATAGTGTTTACTCAAAACTTCTACTTACTAAAAAAAGCAAATTTCAATAACATCCATGCCTTGAACACAATAATAGATAGTACAGAGAACTATACATTTAAAGGAATACTTGAAGATATACTAGCAGGAGTTGAAGCACGGAGAAAATATGTATTCTACAATGGAATATTATGGAGATGTATTCCCATATTTATATATAAATATGATAAAAGTAGGAGAAGTATCAGGAAACTTAACAACAGCATTAGAGCAAGCAGTTAAATATTTGGAAGATTCTGATAAAATAAACAAAACTTTAAGAGGAATATTAATCCCAAATATTGCACAATTTATATTATTACTTGTGTTATTAATTGTAGGTACAGTTGTTGCAATCCCAGCAATTCAAAAACTATATGATACAATGGGTTCACAAACAACACTTCCACCACTTAGTATTTGGTTTTCAAATGTTATTAATACACTGATAGAATATTGGTATATACCAGTTGTATTAATTGCAGGATTTACAACATTAATTATTTGGTATATTAATACACCAAAAGGAAAATATAACTTCCATTATTTTAAATATACAATGCCAGTATTTGGACAACTAATATTTGCAATAGACTTTTCAAGAGTAATGAGAGCAATGCTCTTAAATTTAAGAAATGGTATGAGAATACAAGAGTCTTTGGAAGTTGCAAAAAACGTAACAAAGAACTTTGTGCTTTTATCAATAATGGAAGCTGCAATAAACAACATATTAATAGGACAATCTTGGATAGAGCCATTTGAAAGATCAAAGCTTGCAACACCTATGATGACAGAAATGTTAAAAATAGGTATGAACACAGACCTCGCAGAAATGATGGAAAAGCTAGTAGAATATATGGAAATGGATATAGACAACCTATTACAAAAGACAATAAAAGTTTTACCTCAAATTGTATATGCAATAGTAGGTGCATTACTAATATTCTTCGTATTAGTAGTATTAGTACCTTGTATCGAAGTTTACATGGGAGGATTCTTACTATCAGCATACGGATTAAATTAAAGATAAAAACAAATGAAATAATAGCTAAAAAGCTGTAACGAAAGTTTTAAATAAAATAAAGCAATCGTTACAGCATTTTTAATTATAATTCAAGAAAAAGGAAAATTATATATGAAAAAGGTATTATATATTGAAGATGATTTAGATATAGCTGAATATGTAAAAACATATCTAGAAAGAAAAAATTTTATAGTTCAAATTTATTCTGATATAAATATAGCTAAAGAAATAGTAAAAAGTAATATACCAGATGTTTGCTTAATCGATATAAATTTATCAAATGAAAGTGGAAGGGATTTGTGCGTGTGGTTAAGAAAAAATTATTCTGAGCTTCCAATAATTTTTATAACTGTAAAAAATGAAACTCAGGATATAGTTGAGGGATTTGAAATAGGAGCCGATGATTATATCACAAAACCATTTGAATTAGAAATTCTTAATTCTAGAATAAAGGCGTTACTTAGACGAAACAAAAACACAAATGGATTATATACATGTAAGGATATTTTACTAGATGAAACAAAAGTAAAAGTTTTTGTTAAAGGTAAAGAAATAGCTTTAAGTCATATAGAATATGACTTGTTGTTAATTTTAATAAAAAATAAAAATGCAACAGTCACAAGAAAAAAACTTTTACAAATGCTTTGGGACAATAATGGCAATTTTGTAAATGATAATACTCTTACAGTAACAGTAAAGAGATTAAGAGAAAAATTAAAAAATCCAAATTATTTAAAGACTGTTTACAGTTTTGGATATAGACTAGAAGATAGAGGTTAAGTATGGAAAAAAAGAAAAAGTTGCAGTATATAATTATAATTATAGCAATTATCTTGTGTATAAGTTCATTTATAGGAAGTTTACTATCTATTTTTTATGCAAAAAATCAATATGCTATTATAGGTAGTATAGTGGAAGAGTTAATACTAGAAAATCCAGAAGATGAACAAAAAATATTAAATATAATAAAGACTAAACGCTTTTATGAAAATTCAAATAATATTTTAATGTCATACGGTTTTGAAGTTTCAGATTTGTATAATCCTAATATAAGTATTGCCTTAAGTGTTATTTTTGGTGTCTTATTTGTCTGGATTATTTTAGGAATTATATATTTAATTAATAATAAAAATAAAAAAAGAATATATGAACTAACAAGATATCTTGAAGAGATGAATATAGGCAATAATGCAGAAATTTTTAATAAGGAAGATATATTTACACCATTAGAAAATGAAATATATAAAACTGTTACACAAATGAAAAACGAAAGGAATAAAGCAATAAAAGATAGGGAAGAATTTGCAGAAAGCCTTACTAATATAGCACATCAAATAAAAACACCATTAACAGCTATGTCTTTAAATTCACAAATAGAAGAAAATATAAAGCTAACAAAACAAGTCGATAGACTAAATAAACTAGTAGATAGTTTATTAATTATGGGGAAAATGGATGCAGGTGTATTAAATCTAAAAAAGGAAAAAGTAGATATATACACATTAATTGAATTATCAATGGAAAATTTAGAACGAATGATAACAGAAAAAAATATAAAAATAGAATTAATTAATTGTAATAATATTAGTTTTATGGGAGACTTAGAATGGAGTATAGAAGCACTTATAAATATCTTAAAAAATTGTATAGAACATAGTCCTCAAAATGGGAAAATAGAAATAGAAGGTATATCAAATTCTTTGTATATAGAAATAATAATAACAGATAATGGAGAAGGTTTTGATAAAGAGGAAATAAGAAATATATTTAAAAGATTCTATAGAGGTAAAAGTTTAAAAAAGGGGATAGGAGTTGGGCTTTCAATTGCAAAAAAGATTATAGAACTACAAAACGGATTCATTACTGCTGAAAATTCAGAAAAAGGAGGAGCAAAATTTAATATAAGGTTTTATTGTCACTAATTTGTCACTTTTTATTGGTATAATCATATAAAAAAAGGAGGCAATAATGGAAATATTAAGATGTGAAAATTTAACAAAAATTTATCAAAATGAAAATGTAGAGCAAAAAGCACTTGATAGTGTATCTTTATCTGTGAATAAGGGAGAGTTTGTTTCAATAGTAGGGGCGAGTGGTTCAGGAAAATCAACACTATTACATATAATTGGAACGGTTGATAAGCCAACATCTGGGAAAGTTTTTATAGAAGGTAAAGATATATCTATGTTTAATAAGACAGAATCTGCGATATTTAGGCGTAGGAATATAGGAATTATTTATCAGTTTTATAATCTTATTTCAACGCTGAATGTAGAACAAAATATTAAATTACCACTTAAATTAGATAAGAAAAATATAAATGAAATATATTTTAACGAATTAGTACAAACACTAGGACTAAAAGAAAAGTTAAAAAAGTTTCCAAATGAACTTTCAGGAGGAGAACAGCAAAGAACCGCTATTGCAAGAGCTATGCTTTATAGACCAGCAATAGTACTTGCAGATGAGCCAACTCGGAAACTTAGATAGTAAAAATGCAATGGAAATAGTTGATTTATTAAAAATGTCAAATAAAAAATTAAGTCAAACAATATTAATTGTTACACACGATGAAAAAATTGCATTACAAACAGATAGAATAATTACAATTAAAGATGGTAAAATCATCTCAGATAAGAGTAATAATTAAAGGAGAGTGATTTTATATGTGGAAAGATTATTCTATTAACT
This sequence comes from uncultured Clostridia bacterium, assembly GCA_944388635.1. Taxonomy (GTDB): domain Bacteria; phylum Bacillota; class Clostridia; order TANB77; family CAG-508; genus JAAWPK01. The sequence continues at coordinate 1,751 of CALXJN010000105.1, read as the reverse complement.
ATATAAAGAAAAATAAATCAACAGTAATTTTCATAAGCATTATAATATTAGTCGCTTCAATGTTTATATCACTTTTATGTACATTGTTTTATAATATGTGGATAGACGAGATAGAAAGAATAAAAATAACTGAAGGAGACTGGCAAGTAAGAATTATAAAAGACTTATCTGAGGAAGAGATTCAAACATTACAAAACTTCGAAAATGTTGAAAGAGTAGAAATATCAGATAATACTTATGTGTACTTTGAAAAAATATCTAAAGTATATGAAACTACAGAATTGATAGAAAGAAAACTAAATATATCAGAAAAAGAAATTGAATATCATAGTAATTTATTACAAAAACAATTTGTTTATTCAAAAGAGAATAATGAAGAGCCCACGCCAGTAGAAATATTTTATATAGCTGTAATATTTATGTTGTGCTTTACATTGATACTTGTAGTAAAAAATGCATTTAGTTTTTTTGTAAACGCTAATATTAAAGAGCTTAGTACATTACAAAGTATAGGTGCAACTCCGAAACAGCTAAGAAGGGTTATACTGCAAGAAGCGGGAATCTTAAGTATATTACCGATTATTATAGGCAATATATTAGGAATAGGAGCAGTAAAGCTTTTTATACAATATGCTAATTCAATTACTTCAGAAATTGATAGACAAGTGGCAAGTTTTCATTATAATATAGCAATTTTTCTTATAACATTTATTATAATTTTAATTACAATATTTATATCAATATGGATATCAACTAGAAAATTAAAAAAACTTGAGCTTATTGAATTAGTAAGAGGGAAAAAATTTAAAATAGCTAAAATAAAAAAATATAGAATTTTTTCAAAAATTTTTGGGATTGAAGGAGAATTAGTAAGAAAATCGATTTATATAAGAAGAAAAGAATTTAGAACTTCAACAATATGCTTGACTATATCTTTTCTTACATTAAGTATATTTTTAAATTTTATGACAATGTCAGAAATAAGTACAGATAAATCTTATTGGAATAGATTTCAAAATATATGGGATATAATGGTAGAAATAAATGGTAATAAAATAGATGATGAAGATTTAGATAAAATAAGAAATATAAAAGGAATATCAAATATAAAAGTTTATAGTCTAGATTCATATAAGACACTACTTTCAAAAGATAAGTTAAATAGCGAACTTATTTCGAAAGACATATATAATGAGTTAAATAGAATAGATAATAAAGAAGAGTATAATATTGATGTACCAATAGTCATACTAGATAACATAAGTTTTGAAAACTATTGCATAGAAAACAATATTATAAATAAAAACAATGAAATTCCAACAGGAATAATAGTAAACAAAATAGGAGATGTTCTTTATAGCGGTAATGATGATAGCAAATATGTACCATTTATTAAAGAAGAAAATAATTTGACTTTGGATTTAATAAAAAATGATGAATCCCAAGAAAAAATGAAAATAGAAATAATAGGATATTCACAGAATATACCAGAGATACGAGAAGATTTTGATAGAAATAGTTTATTAATCATAATGTCAGAAGAGGCATATAGAAATACAAATAATATAATTAATACATCATATCTTAATGTAAAAGTAAATCAAAATGAAGATATCTATAAAATTGCAAATGAAATAGATAATAGTTTAAATAGCAAATATAATTATACAATAGAGAACAGAATTGATAGCTATAATTCAAATAAACAAATTTATGAAGGTTACAAAAAGATAATTACTTTAATTTGTATT